>JAFTHG010000310.1 GCA_017457555.1 Kiritimatiellia bacterium
AAAATCGGCCATCAGGCGTAAGTGACGCTCTTTCGCTGCGGCCAATTCGGCCAATAATTGTTCATTCCCGACAGACGTTTCGGTGGCCGCAGAGGTTTCAGCGGCAGCTTCAGGTGCTTCAGTGGTTTTTGTTTCTTCAACCGGATTTTCTGCATTGACCGGTGTTTCAGTTGTTGCTGCAGTATCGTTCATAACCTACCTCATCATCAGGGCATTTACCTGAAATATGCTTAAAAACGCCCATTAGTATAACACAAATAGAGAACACACGCGCGACGCTTTCCATCCGCAGATGCGCTTCTGGCAGAGTAAAACAGCGCCTTTCGGAAAACTAAAAACGCCATCCCCTGTGCGGAATGGCGTCTGTAAACGCGAGCGGAATCGCAATCAGTTCAGCAGCGAGTGGATTGGAGCCGGGATGTGACCGCCATGCGCCACAAAGGCTTCCTGACCATCCGGGCAACGCGGCGCCACCACTGTGCCACCGCCAAAGAGCCCACCAAAGTCAAAGTAGTCGCCCACCTTGGCATCCGGCACGGGAATTACGCGCACACCAGTCGTCTTACGCGCCGACACGCCAATTGCGCATTCGTCTAGAATAATACCGGCAAGCGTGCTGGCTTTGATGTCGCCGGGGAGCATAATCATATCCAGTCCCACCGAACAGACCGAGGTCATGCCCTCCAGTTTTTCCAAACAGAGCGTGCCATTGGTGAGGGCCAGTTCCAAAGTGTGGTCTTCCATCGGCGGGATAAAAGCTCCCGAGAGACCGCCCACAGCCGAAGAAGCAAAGGCGCCACCCTTCTTCACCGCATCATTGAGCATCATCACGGCGGCAATTGTGCCCGGGCAGCCAATCTTCTGAATGCCCATTGCCTGATAGATTTCGCCCACCGAATCGCCCACCTTTGGCGTTGGAGCGAGCGAGAGGTCGAGCACCCCAAAGGGCACACCCAGCTTCTTCGCCACATGGCGACCGATGAGTTCACCGGTACGGGTCACGCGATAGGTCGTGTGCTTAATCTCTTCTGCGATTTCATCCAGCGTCACATGCGGATCGGCGGCAACCAGTTTTTCAATGGCGCACTTCACTACACCCGGCCCGGAAACGCCCGCATTAATCACCACATCGGGTTCGCCCGGCCCCAGCAACGTGCCGGCCATGAAGGGGTTATCCTCCGTAATATTGGCAAACACCACAATCTTGGCGCACCCGAAACCATTGATATTCTTTGTGGCCTGAGAAATCTTGAGCATCGTTTCAGCCACGAGATTCACCGCATCCACGTTGATACCGGCGCGCGTCGTGCCCACATTGATGGAGGAGCAGACATGCGTTGTCTCAGCAAGTGCGCGCGGAAGCGATTCAATCAAGGTGCGCTCACCGGGCGTAATCCCCTTGTGAACCAATGCCGAGAAGCCGCCCAAAAGGTCAACCCCCAGCTCATCTGCAGCCCGGTCAAGCGCCTTGCAGAGCTTAACTGCTGTATCAACCGTGTGCCCTTCCAGCAGCATTGAAGCCGGCGAAATCGAAATGCGCTTATTGACCACATTCACGCCAAAAAGCGTTGCGGCATCATTACACGTCTGCACCAAATCCTTGGCCACCGTCTTAATGCGCTGATAGACCGCCTCCACCATCTTATCCGGGTCGGGATTGGCACAACGGCAAAGATTAATGCCCATCGTACACGTGCGGACATCGAGATTTTCCTCGTTCACCATCCGCAACGTCGCCATCACAGCCTGATTGTTCAACATAACGCAACTCCTCAGAGAATCGACTTAATCGGGGCAATTTCCCCAGTGGCACGGAAAATATCTTCATGGCAAATCTGAGCCGAGAAGCCCACCTTTGCCATCGCTTGCTTAAACTGCATCTGCACCGTCTTCAAATCGGTGCACGGCGCCCGGAACGTCACATACGCCAAATGCGTCACATGGTCCCCATCAAACACCGTCGACCAATCCTCAATATTGATCTTATGCTGCGCCATAAAAGAAGAAATCGCCAGCATCATCCCCGGACGATCCACCCCCGAAGCAATCGCCACATGGCGCGTCCCCTCCGGCGACTCCGACTGCAACGCCGCCGCAGGATTCTCCATAATCGAGAGCTCTGCACCCTCCGGCAACACCTTCTCCAGCGAAGCACGCAACACCGCATGGACATCTTCCGAGTGATTTGTCACGAAAATTAACGAAAAGAAGCCGCTGACAATCGTCTGGCGCATATCCGAAATGCTGCCCTTCAAATCCACAATCGTCTGAGCAATATCGCACGTCAAGCCGACCTTATCCGGCGTAATAACAGAAACTAAATACTTAAACTGTGCCATAAGGCATTCCTTCCAAAAGAGATAATTTGGATAGTATAGCAAAAAAACACCCGCCAAACACCCCCAAGCCCTGAAAGGCCGAGAGAAAAGTGGCGCGACACGCCGCTATCTTCTGCCGCTCTTTCAGGGACTTCAGGGATAGGAGGGATGACAGGGATGAGAGGTTTTCAGCCGCTTTTTGAGGGTGAGGCAGGGATTTCAGGGATAGGAGGGATGACAGGGATGGGAGGTGGTCAGCCGCTCTTGCACGTGACTTCACACAGGTATCTCTTCTTTTTACCGCCTCTTTCAGGGCTGGTGCCTCACGTTTCAGGAGGGAGCAGGGATATCAGGGATAGGAGGGATATCAGGGATGAGAGGTGGTCTGCCGCTCTTTGAGGGTGACTTCACACAGGCATCTCTTCTTTTAGCCGCCTCTTTCAGGGCTGGTGCCGTCACTTTTCAGGGGTGTGCAGGGGACGATTGTCTGCGACTGCGATTGCAATAAGCTTGGGAGCCGTCGCTTTTCAGGGGTTTGCAGGGGGATGTGCGCTTTTTTAGGCGTTTTATCCCTTTTATCGCTAAAATCCCTTCTCATCCCTTTGGATTGTGTGCAGGGCTTTCGGGGTTTTGAGGGGTGGCGGTGTGTCTGTCGCTCTGCTATGGAGATGATAGCAGAGGTGGGGGATGTTGGCAAATGGTGTGGGGGTGTGTGAGGGGCTTTTTTGGCAGATTTTGGGTGAAAAGGCGTCGGTTTTGGGCTCAATTTTCAGCGAAAAAGCCTCCCCGATTTCAGCGACATTGAGGAGCAGTTTCAGCGATATTACCACCTGTCTTTCAGCGACATTGGACTTATCAACAGGCGAAATGGTGTTGATCACTCGGCGGCGTTGCACCCGGGAAGCCGCTGTAGACGGGTTGATTTGGGGCGATTTTCAGCATAAGTCGCTGTGCCTCAATGTCTTATGCAGAAAGGCTCTTCTCTTCAAAAAGGGCTTTTTTAAGGGTAAAATGCGGTAAATGTGCTCCAAAAACCACGCTATCAAAAAAAGTTTTCAACAGGGTAAAAATCGCCGCAAAAGGGTGAAAAGGTGGGTGACCTGCGTCAAGTGCAGAAGGTGATCCGCGTGCTCGCAAGGCTCACTTTTGGCGCGTGGTCGCGCGTGAGGCGAACGCTTAGACGCAAAACGCTTAATAGGCCCCCGGCTCTGCTCTGCCTTGGCGGTTTTAGGATTTCAGCTGCTCTTGCACGTGACATCACACAGGTATCTCTTCTTTTTGTCCCCTTTTCAGGGTTTGGCGCCTCACTTTTCAGGGGTTTTGCAGGGATTTCAGGGATAGGAGAGATCAAAGGGATGAGCGGTTTTCTGCCGCTTCTTGCACGTGACTTCACACAGGCACCTCGCTTTTCAGCTGCTTTTTCAGGGCTTTTTGGTGGTGGGGTGAGGGGGTGGTGGGTGGAGTTTCTATTGGGTAGGTATTATTTAAGGTTGCGGAGGTGGCGGGTTTGTGTTATTTTAATGATGATAGATTGAGTCGTTGGAGATTTGTCGCGTGACTACAAATGACGAATATGCTTTACAGGTGCTGCAGGAAACCGGGCACGTAACGATGGCGCAGGTGTCTGAGGCACTTGCCGCGAAGCGAAAAGACGGTCAGACAGCACTGGATTGGATGGTTGAGCAGGGTCTTCTGAATGAAGAGGACGTTCTGGCAACGTTGGCTGAACAGTTTGGGATGCCGTTTGCTTCCGTAGATGGTGATGAGGTTGATCTGGAATTGGCGAAGCTGCTGGATCCGGAGACTGCCCGCAAGTATAAGGCTGTGCCATTGCAGGATGATGGTGATTCGGTGATGGTGGCGATTTGCGATCCGGCAAATTATGATGCGCAGGATGCGATTCGTTACCGGCTGAATGGGAAGAATGCGGATTTCGTGGTGATCACAACGGGCGACATTAAGCGGTTGCTCGATAAGTTGTATCCGCTGACCTTTGACCCGAATGCCACAGACACCGGTGAGAATCTGGTGGCGCAGCGTAAAGAGATGGAAGTGGATGGCTCGGAAGAGGGCGATGCGCCGGTGATCCGGTTGGTATCGTTGATTCTGATGGATGCCTGCAAGATGAAGGCTTCCGATATCCATTTGGAGCCGATGGAGAAGCATTTCCGCGTGCGTTACCGCATTGATGGTGCGTTGCGCGAGATGGATGAGCCGCCGAAACGGTTGCAGAGTGCGATTCTCTCCCGTGTGAAGCTGATGGCAAATATGGATCTTTCGGAGCGGCGCATTCCGCAGGACGGCCGTATTCAAATCAAGGTGGGCGAACGCGAACTCGATCTCCGTGTGAGCACGGTGCCGACGAACTTCGGTGAGTCGATCGTTATGCGTATTCTCGATAAGCAGAATCTGTCGCTGGGCTTGCCGCAGTTGGGCTTCCTCTCGGATGACCAGGCGAAGTTTGAGCGCTTGATTGGTTTGCCGGATGGTGTGATTCTGGTGACGGGTCCGACGGGTTCCGGTAAGACGACGACGCTGTACGCCTGCTTGGGGCAGATTAACCGCCCGGACAAGAAGTTGATTACGGTGGAAGACCCGGTTGAATACCAGATGAGCGGTATTAACCAGGTGCAGGTGAATCGAGCCGTGGGACTGGACTTCTCGGCTGCGCTGCGCTCCATCTTGCGTCAGGCACCGAATATCGTGATGATCGGTGAAATTCGTGACCACGAAACAGCTGAAATCGCTATGGAAGCGGCTCTGACGGGTCACTTGGTGTTTTCGACGTTGCACACCAATGATGCGCCTTCTGCGGTGACGCGTTTGACCGATATCGGCATTAAACCCTTCCTTGTGGCCTCGGCACTCCGAGCGGCAATGGCACAGCGCTTGGTGCGCGCCATTTGCGAAAAGTGCCGTGAAGAGCATATTCCAACCGACCGCGAACGGAAGATGCTCGGCAATATGGCCCGTAACATTGATAATATGAAGATGTTTAAGGGAGCAGGGTGCCCGGTGTGTAACAAGACCGGTTACAAGGGCCGTAAGGGTCTCTTTGAAATCTTCACGGTAGATGAAACCGTGCAGCGAATGATTTTCGACAAGGTTCCCACCACACAGTTGCGCGCACGTGTCCGAGAGATGGGCATGCGTACGCTCCGTGAGGACGGGATGTTGAAGGTGGCGTCTGGTATGACCACCCTCGAAGAAGTGCTTCGTGCAACAATGGGAGATGAGGATTAATATGAGCCACGTTGATATTCATGAACTCGCCGCGCAGGCAATCACTGAAATCACCATGCACGATTTGATGCAGGTGACCGTTGATGAAGGTGCATCCGACCTTCACATCCGCGTGGGGCGTCCGCCATTGTTGCGCTGTTCGGGTGCGCTTGAACCGCTTGACTGCCCCGATTTCACTCCGGCAGATCTTGCGAAACTCGTGCTTGAAATCAGTAATGAAGAGCAGATTGAAGAAGTAGAGCGCAATGGTGGCGCAGACTTCGGTTTGCACTTCTCTGAAGCAGCCCGTTTCCGTGTGTCGGTCTTTAAGGAACGCCACAATTACGGCCTCGTGTTGCGTCAGATTCCCTCTACAATTCTCACACTGGAGCAGCTGGGTCTGCCGGAAGCTGTCAATGAACTGCTCTATAAACCCCGTGGCCTTATCCTCGTGACGGGGCCGACGGGCTCCGGTAAGTCAACGACGCTCGCCTCGATGCTGAACATCATTAATGAAGATCGTGACTGCCACATCATTACAATTGAAGACCCGATCGAATTCTATCACCCCTCAAAGAAGTCCCTTGTGACGCAGCGAGAAGTCGGGGCAGACGTGCCGAGCTTCGCCGAAGCTATCCGCCGTGCATTGCGTCAGGACCCAGACGTGATTCTCGTCGGTGAAATGCGCGACCTGGAAACCATCAGTGCCGCCATCAGTGCTGCAGAAACAGGTCACTTGGTTTTCGGCACGCTGCATACCACAGGTGCTGCCTCCACGGTGGACCGTATCATTGACTCCTTCCCGACAAACCAGCAGGAACAGGTGCGTACGCAGCTCTCAATGTCCTTGGTGGCGGTGATTTCACAGGTGCTGTTGCCTCGCGCCGACAAGGGCGGCAAGGGACGTTGCGCAGCCTTTGAAATCATGATGAGCACGCCCTCCATCCGCTCGCGCATCCGTGATAACAAGACCTTCCAGATTAACTCGGATATCCAGACCGGTGCAAAGTTCGGCATGGTGTCCCTGGATACCTCGCTCCTGAATCTCTACTCCGAGGGTAAGATCTCCTATGAAGACCTCGTGACGAAGGCTCAGGACCCGGAAACAACCGTCCAGAAGCTCAAGGAAATGATGGGACAATAAGATGTCAGATCTTCAACTTCCTTCTTTAGTCGAGCTGGTTCTAAACAACGGCTTCATTGACGACGAGCAGGCACATGCGATAGTCCGTGACCACCTCTCGCAGGGCAAGTCCTATAAAGAGTTGGTTCTCGGACTGGACGTCCTCGGAGAAGAGGATTTGCTCTCGTTGATGGCCGGCGAACAGGGAACCGATGTTATCGACGTGAAGAGCGTAGCCTTTGATGATACGCTCAAAAATCTGGTGCCGGTCGCCAGCGTTCGTCTGCACACCATTGTGCCGGTGGAGGTGACGTCCGACTACGTGATTTTCGCTACCGCAGATTTGGTGGAAACCGATGTCATTGACGAACTGACCTTCTTGCTCTCGCGTGAAATCCGTTTCGTCTTTGCTCCGGAGCGCGACATCAAGGACATTATTGAAGAAAACTTCACCTCTTCCGATGCCTCTGATGCGCTCATTGAAGATCTCTCCAGCTTTGAAGGCATGGAGGGCGCCGAAGATGAAAAGGGCATTGAAAGTGCTGCCGCCTCGGCTCCGGTGATTCGTTTCGTGAACCTGGTGCTCTATCAGGCCATCACGGACCGCGCCTCCGATATTCACATCGAGCCCTTTGAAAAAGATTTCAAGATCCGTTACCGCGTGGACGGTGCGTTGTACGAAATGAATCCGCCGCCATTGAGTATGGCATTGCCGATTATTTCGCGTATTAAGGTGCTTTCTCGTTGGGAGGATTTTTGATCCCGCCCATTGTCAAGATGCGTGACGGCATGCGCCGCACCTTCAATATGTTTGGCTATTGCGGTATTGCGTGTAC
>JAFTHG010000311.1 GCA_017457555.1 Kiritimatiellia bacterium
ATTGCGGCTGTCAAGACGAAGGCAACGGGTATTTTGTGTGTGCCGTGCTGTCAACATGAATTGCACCACGTGCTTGAAGGCGGAGAGGCGATGCGTGCAGTATTGCGGCATGGCATTCTGCGGGAACGGTTGGCAGATTTGCTGACGGATACGTTCCGTGCGCAAGTTTTACGCATTTGCGGTTATCGGGCGCGCATTATGGAGTTTGTCTCAGCAGAAGCGACAGGGCGGAATATTTTGATCCGTGCAGAACGCGGTGTGCGTCCCGGTTTGGGAGAGGCTATCGCTGAGTATGAGAAATTATGCGATTTCTGGGGCGTCGAACCCTATATCGGCAAAGCTTTAGCTCCACAGCATGCAGAGTGAGATCTGCCTACCCGAACACGCAGTTGCGATAATCTGTGATGGGAGATGGCAATTGGTGAGTAAAAGGTGTTATACTGGACACATCCATTAATCAACGAAAGGATTGGGAAAATGAAACTGAAAGTGTTTTTAAGCCTTTGTGCGATGACGCTCGCCGGACTTGTGATGGCTGCAGAAAAAGTGGTCACAATGGGTGCTGAATTAGGTCAGTGGACAATGGATGTCCAAGCAGCTAAAGATTTGGCAAAGAAAGCCGATAAGCCAATCTTCATGAACTTTACGGGAAGTGACTGGTGCGGATGGTGTCAGTTGATGGATCGCAGCGTTTTTTCTCAGGAAGCGTGGCAGGCGTATGCCAAGGAAAATCTGGTCTTGTTATGGATTGATTTCCCTAAGAATAAAGCATTGATCCCGGAAGGGATGTTGGAACGGAATCGTGAATTGGCGCAACAGTACGATGTGAGCGGCTATCCCACGTATGTCGTTTTAGCCAGTGATGGAGACAAAGTGTTAGGCCAGCTTGGCGCAGAAACGGAATGCACGCCTCAGAAGTTTATCGCGAAATTGGAGCGTACGTTGCAGGTGGCACGCTTAGATCAGGTGCTCTCTAAAGAAGATTACGCAGAGTGGCTTGCTTTGGAAAAAGAAATGGAAGAATTTGCTGCAAAGATTACTGCATGGCAGAAGAAGTTGACACAGGAGGGTAAGGCCTTCCAGGTGGAACAGAAATCATTGGAAGAACGACGTGAGGCGATTCTGAAAAAGGCGTTTCCTGCCGAGTAACCGCTTGTCTGACAAAACAATGGCTTTGTATCGCATCTCCGCTATTGGAGGTGCGATTTTTTTAGAAATATGTGTAAAAAGAGGATAAAAGGTTATTTTTCGCAGGGAAAATCGCTTTTCCTGCAATTGAGATTCAAAAGGGTGTGCTATACTAAAGATATTCCACGTCTTAATTGGAGTGTAGAAATGATTAATGTTGGCATTGTTGGTTGCGGCTATATTGGCGGCGCATTAAAAGTTTGGTTGGAAGAAAACAATCCGAATGTCAAGGTGTTGGTCAGTGATCCGCCCAAGGGAATGAATGATGATTTAAGCACGGCGGACATTATCTTTCTCTCCATTCACGTCCCCACAGAAGATGATGGCACGCAAGATTTAACGTTGATGACTGAGATTATTAACGGCTTGCCGAAAGTCCCTGTTTTTGTGCGTACCACAATCTTGCCGGGAACCTCGGCTAAACTTTCCGCAGAAACAGGGCACGATGTCTATTTCATGCCTGAATTCCTGACCGAACGCACACACATTGAAGATTTTAAGAAGCAACCGATGGTCTTTACCGGTGAATTGAATCTCCTGACGCAGATCTTCATTGGTAAGACATTCTGCTACATGACTTCTCTGGAAGCTGAAATCACAAAATATGCTCACAACGTCTTTGGTGCGGTCAAGGTTACGTACTTTAATGCAATTGCTGACTATTGCCGCCGCCATGGTGCAGAATATAAGCGTGTGCATGCTGGCTGCCTCCTCTCTGGCTATATCAATGATACACACACGCACGTGCCGGGACCGGATGGTAAGTTCGGCTATGGCGGCAAGTGCTTCCCCAAGGATGTCAATGCCTTTGCAGAGCTCACCAAGGACTTACCCCTGGGCAAATTGTTGGCACCTTTGCACGAACTGAATGTCGGCTTCCGCGGTTTTGAAGAGCGGATTTAATCGATTATCAGAAAGATTCTCTGTATGAAACGGGTACTGATTACCGGCGGCGCTGGTTTTCTCGGTGCGAATTTAGCACGACGTCTTCTGAAAGAGGGCTGTCACGTGACCGTGCTGGACAACCTCTACACCGGGCGTCTTTCTAATCTGGAGGGAGTTGACGTCACATTTCTGCAACAGGATGTCCGTGAGCCAATCCCGGAAGCTCCGTATGACTTGATTTTTAATCTCGCGTGTCCAGCATCACCGCCACACTATCAACGTGAATCACTCTTCACCTTGCTGACGTGCATTGATGGTATGCGGAATGTTTTGGAGGTGGCGCGTCGGTGTGAGGCTACGGTAATTCATGCCTCGACCAGTGAAATTTACGGTGAC
>JAFTHG010000312.1 GCA_017457555.1 Kiritimatiellia bacterium
CTCAGATTTGACCGAACAGGAATTAAGCGATCTTGAGATTTACGTCCTCTCGCTCTGATTGCAAAGGACAACTTCTTGGTGCTGGAGAAACGATGATGTTTAGTTGGCAGAATGGAACGCTTTGGGAAACGCTTGAACAGCCGGCCCGTGGGATTGAATTGGTGCGTAATGGATGGGGCAGTCCTGCGGCATTAGCGCTGCATCCGCAGGATGATGTGCCGGGCATTTGGTTATCCAATCCCGTTACCGGGGATTTGCCGCCGATGGTGCAACGCCTCTTCATTGCTAAAGGCCCCGTTAAGGTGCTGATGCAGAATGGGCGCACAGTGGGCGCACGGTATGCGGATGACGATGCAGACTATGTTTTGTTGATGGGCGTAGCTCCTGCTGATTTGACGGCAGATCGTGAAACGCAGGCAACATCGGTCTTTGAGGAAACGGCTCGCTTGCTTGAAGCCGAAGGGTTTACATTCCATGATGTGGTGCGCACATGGCTCTATTTAGATAAACTTTTAGAGTGGTATGATGTGCTGAATCGTGTACGTGATGCCTTTTTTGAGGCACAGGGCGTCTTTGGTGGGTTTGTGCCGGCAAGCACTGGGATTGGTTGCGCCAATTCGCTGGGGGCTGCGATGATTGCCGGGGCCATTGCGATGCGCCCCAAGACGGATCGCATTACGCGTGCGATGTTGGATTCGCCATTGCAATGCTCGGCGCTGGACTATCGGAGCAGTTTCAGCCGTGCGGCGGAGATCGTAACGCCGGAATGGCGCACGGTTTTTGTTTCGGGTACTGCCAGTATTGCTCCGGGTGGCGAAACGGTACATCACGACGATGCTGATAAGCAGGTGGCACTGACGATGGATGTCGTTAAGGCAATCTTGGAAACGCGTGGGATGTCGTTCACTGACTCGGTGCGCGCCATTGCCTATATCAAGCGTCCGGAAGACCGGGCCGCATGGCAGAATTGGCTCAAGGCTAACAATCTTCCTGCGGATTATGCACAGGAAGTCATTGCCGATGTGTGCCGCGATGATCTGCTGTTTGAATTGGAATTAGATGCAATTGCACGGCTTTAAGGCGGATTTGCCGTGTGCCGTAAGAGGATACGTCTTTTGATTCTGCTCCTTCTCGGCATCGTGTTGCCGATGAAGGCGTTGATGGCATTATCGCCTCCCGAAACCCTTCAAGCGACACCCCAGCAGCGTGATGATTACGATTGGATGGCGCGCCATGCGGAGGTGTTGGCCTTACATCAACAAGTACCACCGGAGATAGTTTTTATCGGTGACAGTATTACTCATCATTGGGGAGGGGTGCCGATAGGTAAACGGCGCGTGGCTCCAGAGGTGTGGGACGAACTTTTCGCAGGGGTTACGGTGTCAAATCTCGGCTTTGGCTTTGATTATGCTGACAATGCCTACTGGCGCATTTTGAATGGCGAACTGGATGGGATTGCGCCGCGACAGATTTTCATCAATATCGGTACGAATAATCTGGGTTATCGTGGTGACTCGCCCCAACAGTGTGCCGCGCATATCATTGCCCTGGTGCGCCTGATTCAGCGCCGCCAACCGCAAGCAGAAATAATTGTTTTAGGCATTTATCCCCGCCGAGAAGCACATTTGGTAGAACCCATCCGCCAGACGAATCTGTTGGTACAACAGGGTGTGCGTGCGGATGGTGTGCGTTTTGTTGATGTGGGCCGTTGTCTTGCAGGGGAGGATGGACGGGCACTACCGCATTATTTCCGTGATGTTGTTCACCCCAATCGTGCCGGCTATGCCCGGTTGGCAGTGGCAATGCGTCCGTTGATTGTAGACGGAAAGGACGAATAAGATGCATTTAGAGGTGGCGGCAGCACTCATTCTGAACGATGCCGGTGAGGTGCTTTGCGTCAAACGGGGCGCTTCAAAGTTTGCGTCAACAGCCTTTAAGTGGGAATTCCCCGGTGGTAAACTGGAATCAGGCGAAACTCCGGCTCAGGCTGTGGTGCGTGAAATCGCAGAAGAACTGGCGATAACGGTGGAAGCCATCACGGATGCACCCATTGTGGAGCACACTTATCCGGAATTTTCAATCACGCTTCATGGCATTGTATGTGTGCAGACCGATGCACGTCCTCTGGTTTTACGCGAACATATCGAGGCAACATATTGTTTACCAGATCGCTTATGGGCGCTGGATTTTGCCGAAGCGGACCGTCCTTTGTTGCGTTTCCTCAAGGAAAAAGCCTTTGGTTCAGTCCTGAAGACGCAAACCTTTGGTCGCAGCGTACATTTCTTAGACTCTTGTGTCAGCACAAATAATGAGTTGTTGCGTTTGGCTGAGGCAGGTGCACCCGAGGGAACACTGGTGGTTTCTGAAGTGCAATCGGGTGGCAAAGGCCGACTGGGGCGTACGTGGCTCTCCGAACCCGGCCAGGGGCTGCTCTTCTCTTTCTTAGTGCGCCCAACGCTTCCCC
>JAFTHG010000034.1 GCA_017457555.1 Kiritimatiellia bacterium
CCGACCCTGTGGAGTTCAGCAGCATCTCTCTCCTTTATCAGAGAGCAGGCGATAGCAGTTTCGCTTTCCGCCTCAACACCAGCTGACTATGCACACGCTGCATCATTGTGGTTGGCAGTTGATGCACAGGGCGAAATGCCACAAACGGCCCGTCTAAATGCAGCGAGTTGTGCAATTTTTGCGCGAAAGCCCCATGTTGCACAGCAACTGGTTGCGCAATATGAATTGGATTATGGACGTGACCAGAATAGCGAACGTATTGTGCAAGCAATCGCAGAACAATTAAACGAACCTATCTTTTGGGGGCGGCTTCTTTTTGCGCCACACTATAATGCTGCATATGCGACGCGTTTGGATATTTTTTGTTATTTGACGGGATGTTTTCTTTTACTTGTGCGCTTCCATGGAAACGATTAAAGGGTGGGCGGCTTATCATAGGGATTGCAAGCCTTATTGTCCTGATAAGTCTCGCGATTTCGCTCAACCAACGCCAACAAGCGACACAACTTGAACCTTCGCTTATTGATTCAGAATTGGAGATTAAATAATGGTGCGGAATGGTTTACTATTCTTTTCTCTTCTTTCTACCCCGTTTCTTTTTGCTAATTTAATTTCTGCAACGTGGGGAACATCTCCTGCGGCACCAATTTATGTTGCTCAAGAATATGACTTGACGTTAACATTAGAAACATTGCAGAACGAAGAAATCTCAAATGTACGATTAACTCAAGGGCCAGGGCGCGCACCAGACCGTCAAACCGTCTATGAAAAGGACGGTCATCGGTATACGGTGCTATCATGGCAACAATCGGAAAATACGGCTAAGTTGGCAGCAATCCCAGCAGGGCGTCTTGTGGCAGATGTTACAATGGTGCAAGTATTTGGATTTATGCGGAGTGCAAATACAACGCGGCAATCATTATCTATCGCCCCTTTTAGTTATGACGTGGAGAATTTACCTGGGGAAGCTAGTGGTGTTCCTGTAGGGACGTTTCAGTTGTCGTTATCCGTTGATAAATTAGGATTTAGGCCAGGTGAGGTGCGCGTATTGACGGCAACTTTGACTGCTGTGGAAGGACGCATCCCAGAATCCGTTTCCATTGATTTAGAACCTACAGATGCTGGAGAAACTTATCCTTTCCGCTGGGTAAAGCGAAACAATCGACAGTGGATAGCAGAAGCCTATTTTGTTACTTCAAGTGAAGACGATATAACTTTGTGCTTAAAACCATTTAAGGCGTTTGATTTGGCAACACGAACATTGACAACGATACAATGCGAGCCAGTAACGTTGTCCGTATTGTATGAACAAGACGAGACGATTGAGGACACAACTCTCATACTGGATACGACGAATTCGGAGAAATCCAGAAAACAATTATACTTTTCTCCAACAAATGAAGCCCCTATAATTGGGTCTTTGGAATCGGAATGGCGTATTGTGACAACATACGGCGATTGGATTTATGTAGAGGCTGACTCAATCTCCGGATGGATCCGGAAACGAGATCTGGAGGACGCATCCCTATGAGTTTTACACATCCTTTTACGCTCTTTTTCCTACTGTTACTGCCTTTCATTCTTGTGTTTCTGCAATGGCGATGGAAAAAGTTTGCAGAACAATTAACGAAACTATCGCGTCATGCGCAGGTTGCCTCCACTCGGATCCAATGGCAATCGTGGCTGCTGCTTGCAGGAATCGCAATGTTGATACTTTCACTTGCAGGTCCAGGGTGGGGGCGCGGCGGCGAAGAGACGATTGTCCGCACACGAAATGTGATGCTTGCTGTTGATGTGTCGCGCTCCATGTTAGCAACAGATGTCCGTCCGAATCGTTTGGAGCGTGCAAAAGCAGACTTAATTGACTTGGTCGATGCACTTAAAGGAGATCGTGCCGGACTATTAGCATTCCGCGGGAAAAGTGTGATTCTTTGTCCAATGACGACCGATATTGCTTTCTTACGACAGAGCATTGATGGATTAGCGCCCGATTCTGCACCATCAGGTGAAACAGATCTGGCAGACGCAATTGAAACATGTCTGTTAGCATTTGAACAAGCTAAGAGTAGTCACAATGCTATCAATTTAATTAGCGCTGGTGAAGATTTAGCCGGTCGCGCTAAGCGTCTGGCAGACCTTGCGGGAGAACGTAAAGTGCCCATTTTCACTGTTGGAATTGGCTCAACGCAAGGTGGAACCATTCCTGAAGGTGGTGGCGTCTTAACCTATGAAGGAAAACAGGTGACAACGCAATTGACAGAAGCAACCTTAAAAATGATTGCAACTGCAAGCGGGGGGCATTATGTACCTTTGGCTACAGCAGGAACAGCACAAACAACCCTTGGGGCAGTTTATGCACGTTACTTATCACGATTGGCGGATGAAGAGATGCGTGAACGTCATGAAACCATGCTGGTTGATCGGACATGGCTTTTTGCGACACTTGGAATTATGCTGACGCTAAGTGCAGGAATGCTCTCCTTGGGGCGTTTAGGACGGTTTATTGGCACATTTACGCTTCTTGGAGTCTGCTTAACGGGAGAACTTTGTGCACAAGAACTTGCGCGAAATGCGCAACGGCTTTATCAAAAAGGTGCTTATGCCGAATCGGCAGAACTTTATGCGGAAGCTCGTTTGGGAGCAGAATCGTCAGAGATTGCACATTTTGCCTACAATGAAGCGTTGGCACTTTGGCAAAGTGGGAACTTAACAAATGCCTTGGAGAGAATTCAATTAGCAGTTGATGCAAAGCCTTTTACTGCCAGAGCTGCGACATTGGAGGGGCATTTATCAATGGCATTGGCAGAGCAAACGGTTGACATCGCAGAACGATTGGCGTTACGTGAAGCTGCCGTGGCGGCATTTTCAAAAGCATTACGGGCTGAACCGAATGATGTGGCACAACGAAATTTAGCACGTGCGCTTTCCGGTTTGGATACATTGCGAAAAGAGGCGCGTAAAGCTGCAGCATTAAAGCGATTTGAAAAGATCCCTTTTCAACAGTTGGTTCCGCAAATTCTTCACCATCAACGTAGTTTGATGAAAGCTGTTCCTGAAGTGTTTAACAGCACCAAGCCGGCATTAGTGCTTTCGCAAGCAGAGCAATTGGCTAAAGATGTTTCCGAACAGAGTGACCGTTGGTTTCCAATTTTAGAAACATTGCCGCAGATCGTAACAAATGAAACGGTTTGTTTAGAGTTAATGCAACATGCACAAACAGCTCAGGCCACATTGGATGATGCGGCCAAGCAATATGAAACGCTGAATTCCGATCAGCACCTTTTGAACAAGGTAGAACCTATCGCCTATAATTTTTGGAAATGGGTCGCTCAACCTGATGCTTTGATTCAAGAGGCTATCGCGGTACAAACAAATGCATTAACGTCACTTGAACGATACCAACCCGCTCGTGATGACGAAGAAGAAGTGTTAAATTTAGTACAACAATTTCGTATGATTTTTCCACAGTGGGCAGAAGAATATTTGAAACAACAAGCAGCCTCAACCAATGCGGTTACATTTACGGAAGCAGATCGTGATTTAATTGCACGCACTGCAGATGCAACCGTAC
>JAFTHG010000313.1 GCA_017457555.1 Kiritimatiellia bacterium
CCTAAACGATTGTCCGGTAGCGAATATTGGCAACTCATATTCTCACTGCCCCCCCCCTTCAACAGGAGTGTCACCTCAGGAACCGAAACATCAGCCTCCTCAAAATGATGCACAGGAATCCCCTCTGCCACATTGTCATCAACCGAACGCCCTGACAGTGTTTCAATCGTATTTTTCCGCAACCATCCACGACAAGTCGCCTCGCGCACCGCAAGTGACGCAGCCTCAATCAAAGGGCGCTGAGCCATTCCGGGAGGAAGTTTCCAAAAGAACGTCAACGTTCCGGTATCTTGACACATCGGCGTCTGCTGCGAACAAGCCAACGCACAATTTTGAGCAATCGTATCCAAAGTCGTCTGAGCCGGATTCTCAGTTTCAGCCGTCCGTGCAACGTGGAGAGCCTGCAAAATATCTGACGGCAATTCACATGCCGTACGCCGAATCAAATCTAAGAGTTTCGCTACTGCGTCCATAATCTATTAGTATACCATAAAAGCATTCCTGCAAATCCATTTAGTAAATATGGGAATATTGCACTATTGGGGCAAGCTCGCCGAGTTCAATCTAACCACGAGGGTAAGAAGAGTGACTTTCAGAGGAAGGAATACCGAAAAGGAAAGAAGAAGACGTATCGCCCCACGCCACTTTGGGCTTGGTAAGTACCAATCCTCTACCAAGTGGATGCGTAAGCCGAGGATGGCTCACACGCCGAACCCGGCTTCGCTACGCTACGCCGCAAAAACGGCTACGTCATGGTAACGCATGGCGGTTAGCGTTCGGTATGAGGGGTGTGTCATCATCCCTCTTCCCAAAGCCCCCCTCTCTGGAAAACCACCCCACCTGAAACACGCCTTCAAAAGGAGCAAGTTTCCGCTGTGGTGGTTCCGGCAGCATCGGTAACCGTTGTGATACGCCCCAATTTGTCATAACCCATTGTGATATCAGCCGTATCATCGGAATAGGTCTGCGACAGCAATTCGTCATAATCATTGTAGGTATACGTTGTCACCTTCCCATACACATCGGTGAGGATACACTGCTCTAGATTATCTGCACCGCACATATCTTCCAACCATGATTTTCTCACTATACACAAATTAACATATGTTCCTAAACTTTCCGTACCCCATACTTTATTCATAATATACAGTTTAATCATACCTAGTTTAAACTTCAAAAGCTTAGACGGCCACAAATATACTTCTCTTTTGGAAAGTAAACGATGTATGCGCCTTTCCTATCTTTTTCTGGTGGATCCAAATAAACTGTTATATTCTTCGATGAAAGAAGTTCTATTGGCAAATTCAAAGTCGTAACAATATCTTGTTTTACCCAGTATGATTCTGTCATATCTCCATCATTCTCTTGACATTTTTACCTATTTTCGGAAGTATGTAAGTTTCATCTACATAAACCACAAAAAATATTCTGTTGGATCAACAAAACTCACGCGTTCTTTCGTCATCGCATTTTTGAGTGAATCAATCGGAATATTTAGAAACAAACCTATTTGATAAAGCATTTTTGAACGAGATTCAAACATTATCCATCTGCAACTTGTATATTGAATCAATAATATTAAGCAAAACAAACACCACCATTTCAATCTCATCACAGCGTTCCTCTTCTTCAATCTTCCATTCCAAAGGTACGTAATCGCGACATCTATGGTTTGAAATCTCCAAGTTTGGACCAAAATTCTAATCCTTGTATTAATCTTTTTGACTCATTATCGTTTAATGAAACATACCCATCCTCACTGCACGGGATTCCAACATTGTAAACCCAAATGTGCAACTTCTCTTGCCTCATCTTTTGAATAAATCTCTTTTAATATTGCATATGAATCACTCTGATTACAAAATAAAAACGTAAATAATCAATAAATTCATGATGGAATGTTGAATCAATCATCAGTCGTTCGGGATATTTTTTACACCAATTGCCTAATCTTGGGGCATATTCTTTCACGCAAGATTCCTCAAATAACACTAGATGGCGCGCAATATATTCCAAATCCTCTGGCGTCCAATCTTAGTCATGCTTATCTAATGTTTGAAAAACAAACACATCTTTGCTTCCAAGTGCTGTACATAATCAGATTTTATCACATTCTCTGACTTTTTAGACTTTGTATCCTGTCCAGAACCCCGTCTATGTTCAGGAAGATTAGGGTGTTTTCTTTTTTGAACGCCA
>JAFTHG010000314.1 GCA_017457555.1 Kiritimatiellia bacterium
GGAACCACTCCTGTTTGAAATAAAACAAACCTTGAGCGAACGCTACTACGCCCTAAAAAGAGTGTAAATCATAACAAACTACAACCCATTTACGCAAATAACCTCCATCAAATAACTTTCTTTTATGTCCAGACTAATACGTAATAAATTTTAAAAGGTTGATAAATTAAGATAATATGGATATTATTTGTAATTAAAACAACTCTTAATTCATCTCAAAAGGGATTATTTTTGGGTAGAAAATAGACGATTTTTGGAACAATCTATGAAACTGCGTTAGTTCATTTCATATTAACTTCTCCTCGCAATAACCCTAAAAGTAAAAAGGATGCACCGAAGTGCATCCTTTTATATTCATTTTGAACGTCTTACTCAGCCAACCGTAGGTGTCAATGTCGGACGCATCGGCTTCTTTTCGGCAGGTGCCTCATCTCGAGCGGGCTCTCCTCCGGCGCGATAATGTGCACGA
The DNA here is from genome assembly GCA_017457555.1 of Kiritimatiellia bacterium. Taxonomy (GTDB): domain Bacteria; phylum Verrucomicrobiota; class Kiritimatiellia; order RFP12; family DVOR01; genus Spyradenecus. The sequence continues at coordinate 470 of JAFTHG010000314.1, forward strand.
CATTCTGAACAATAGAAGAAGTCCTTATCCCAGGTGGTTTCTTCCTCTTTTCCGCAATTATCGCAGTTACGCACCTTGCGAGCACGCTTTGCACGACATTCTGCACAGTAAAACTCTTCTCCACCCCAAGTGGTTTCTTCTTCAGAACCACAATTCATGCAAGCACGCTTCTGCATTTCACGCTGCAAACGGAATTCATTTGCGTGTTCATCCATGAAAATGTGAGGGAAGTCAAAACACGATGTAGCGGTAATCAACGATTTAGAAGAAATTGCATGACCACGCACAGCATTCATAGCCACCAACTGAACACGTTTGCCCATTCGGCGAATACGCTGCAACACTGGCACATAATCTGCATCACCAGCGACTAACACAGCCACGTCAAAGACGCCGGGTTGTGCTGCAAAATAAGTCATTTCCGAAGCGAGATTTGCATTAACCCACTTGGCATCCGGCAATGCATTGGGTTCTTTACGGAAGTCAATTTCCGTAATATCCATTTCATAGCCACACTGTTCACCGAGAAAATCGTAGAAAACTTTTTGTTTAGCGGGATTATAACCAATTTTATTTGTAGGAATTGTACCGTAATAACACGTTCTAACGATATCAACTTCTTGTCCGCTGATTTCTGCTAAGGATTGCGCAATTATATCGGGAATCCGCTTATAATCAACCTCAAACCCTTTTTCACCCAATTTATCAAACAGAGCTTGGCGTCCTTTATACAGCCAACATCCATCGATAAAGATCATTGCTCTAATTGCCATAGGGAAGTCATCCTTCCAATTGTGTTTTATAGTTTGGTTTTATACATTTACTCTTCCCGCCCGGAAAGGGTATTCACAGTATGACCAAAAAAAAAAGCAAAAGCAACTCTTTTCAATGACAAAAGACACTTTTTAGATTAAAAAGTTTCCTTTCCTTTTAGAAAGGCGCAGTTTCCCCATTTAAATTATTTCGCGCGCATTTTGCGACGCTGATAAAAATCTGCCAAAAGTTCTTTCAATGTAGCGGGGGCAATTATATACATCAGTAAAAAATAAAGCATTCCGCCTACAACAATTACGCTCGGCAGAAGAAGCCATGCCGGTATGTATGCAACACCTTTCCAGTAAACGCTGAAAACGCTCACTCCCATTAATACCGCTGCGCCAAAGGTTTTAAGAAATACCCACCCAAAAGCTTTCAGCTTTACTTGAAGATTGCGGTGTTTTAAAATCATCAATAAAATTATGGTATTAACTAAAGAATTCACGCATGTACTTGCCGCAATACCAACATGCCGCCACCCCTCCGGCAAGAAAAGTACCGAAGATAAATTCATCAAAAAGTTACCAAGGATACACCATGATGCCACATAAACTGGAGTTTTAAAGTCTTTGAATGCATAAAAGATGGGAATTACTGTTTTAGCTGCTGAAAACGCTAATAACCCCGGTGCGTACGCGATGATTGCCCGAGCAGTCCAGCGAACCGACTCATCCGTAAAGGCACCGCGTTGATAGATAAGAGCAACAATAGGCTCCGCCAATGCAATTAATCCTAAAGCCATCGGCATCATAATCACAGTTAACGTTTTTAATGAATGCTCTAAGGTTGCCATCATCTCTTCAGTATGCTGATCTGCAACCTGACGTGCATACGTTGGCAAAAGAACCGTTGCGAAAGCTGTGCCAAACAATCCTAATGGTAAATAGATGATCCGATCTGCATACTCCAGGACTGCGGGTGCCCAGGGTGCACCATAAAATGCCAACCAACCATCAATACAGATGTTGATTTGAGCCAAAGCAATACCAAGCGATGCCGGCCCCATTTGCAACAAGACTTTGCGAATCGCCGGCGAAGCACCCCAGCCAACGAAGGAAAATCTAAAACAAAACCCGATTCGCCTCAACACTGGCAACTGAAAGAGTATTTGCAATACCCCCGCCAACAGGATTCCCCAGCAAACCGCACCGATACGCCAATAACCACGTTCCGGTAAAAAAGGACAAATTCCCAATAATGCCACAATCCAAACAATATTCAACACCACTGGTGTCAGCGAAGAAATTGCGAAGCGATCATGAACATTCAATACAGCAGAGACGATCGCTGTTATACAGATTAAAAGTGCATACGGCAACATAATCCTCATTAAGGGCATCGCTTCCGCCCAACGGGATGTTTCCTCCGTTGTACACTCAACAATAAATGAACCCAAAATCCCCAGACCAACCAAAAGACCTAATACACAGAATAAAAGACCTAAAATGCGCGAAAAGAAACGTTGAGCCGCCTGTGCGCCCTCTACGCGCTCCATCTCGGCAAAAACAGGAATAAAGGCTGCACCCAAGGCGCCTTCCCCAAATAATCGACGAAAGAGATTAGGAATACGAAACGCAATTACAAATGCACTTTGCAAGGTGCTTGTGCCGAAAAAGTGTGCCATCAACACTTCGCGCACCAAGCCAAAGACCCGGCTAAAACCCGTCATTGCGCTAACGATGCCGACTTTTCCCAGCAACTTCATTGAAAGTTCCCGTTCAAGCTTCTTCCGGAGTCCACGTATTTTTTTTACCACAAATATGACTTACGGCTTCGTGAAAATTCTTGGCACCACGTAAAATCTCAATCTCAATTCGCAGATAGTAGACTGGCACAGCAGTTGTAGCAAGTTTAGGAA
>JAFTHG010000315.1 GCA_017457555.1 Kiritimatiellia bacterium
GTCACAGCCTCCTCCGGCATCGTGAAAGTATACGCCGCCGTCATTGTCACAGGCGTGGTACTCCAGCCACAGAAGAGATTGTCCTCATCCGCGGTCGCGGACAAATCGACCTCCTCACCGGCCGCATACGAAGCCTCACCGGCAACAGAGCCCTCACCAATCACCTTGACGACCACCGGATACTTCACTTCCGTCTCAACCACGGTGTAAACCTGCGGATTGATGATAGAGCCAATCTTGCCATCTGCAGTAAACGCTACCGTTTCCACAATGTCATAGATCGTCCCCGAAGCCGCATCCCATAGCTTCAATGTAAATGTCTCGCCCGTAGTAACATCAGCACCTGGCGTTATTTGATACAACTTCCCTCGTGGACCAGTAGCAATTTTCTGTACGCCACGGCAAACACCATTTGCGTCAAAAGCCGCGAGCAAACTACCCTCTGCCTCAAACGCATTCCCTGCATCATCTTGAATCACAGCATAAACCGTCATATTATATTGATGTACCGCCTGTTCCCATGACGGACAATTACTTGCCACCGCCATCGGAGTTGCCATAGACATCAATGCAGCAGACGTCAAAGGTGCTACATCGGCATATTGAAGTGTTGTGGCAGATGCGGCTTTCAATTTATAGCCCTTGCCAGGCTCCAACATCAAGTCGCCCCACCACTCGCCATCGTAATATGTAGCAGAAGAAGTTCCACTCTTAAGAAGGTCCTCATTTGAAAACACGGTATCATGCGTAAATGCAGAAGCAATTTCTACAGCGGTCGAGCCAGTATAACCAATCCAGTTCCACCCAGCCGTTACATCAATCGCATCATCAAGCGAAGCGGGTTCACCCTCAAGTGTGATATTTGCTACGGCAGACGCACTACTTTTCACTTGATACATTTTCCCTGGTTCAAGTTTGAAGTCTTCAGGCCACCATGTACCATCGTAATACGTCGCCGTTTCGCTTGCAGATTTAACGATATCCTCATTGCAAGGCGTCCAATCCTTAAAGATTTCAGAGAGTGTGACCTCTTCAGCAAATTTCAGATTAACCGAAATCCAGTTCCACCCTGGCACCAAGGTCATGTCTAACGCGGACAATCCAACCGTATACATCACTGGAATCAGTAAACTACCGACAAAGCCATCACTTTCAAATACAACCGTATCACGCAATGTGATCGTTTCTCCCGTTGCGGCATTCCACACTTTCAAGGAAAGCGTTTCTCCAGAAAACGTATTGGACTTAATCGTTAACTGATACAGTTTACCTTTTGGCCCATTCGCAATCGCAACAGAACCTCGACAAACACCATCAGCGTCAAAGGCCGCAAGCAAACTTCCCTCTGCCTCAACAAGTGTTTCCGTCGAAATATCCTTCACTTGAGCATAGACCACCATATTGTTTTGATAGTTCTCTGCAGAATCCCAAGATGGCGGCGTGAAGGTCGGGTCTTCAGGTTCAATCGGTGCACTTGAATCCTCTTCCCAAATGGCATAGAGTGTCACAACGCCATTTTGCACGGTGGTCAGATTGCTGACCGTTTCACCGCCAGTATAAACCACCTCGCCATCAGCCGTTGTTGCCCACCCCTTAAAGAGATAACCTTCGTAAACAAAGGCATTCGTGGCGATCGTCACCGTACTATCGTAAGTGGCCGATGTCTGCGCCATCGTTCCCGAACCGCCATTTGCCGCATACGCAATGGAATACGTAATTGGCATCCAAGCGGCCGTTACGGTTTGGTCACCCGTCATCTCTCCTGTAATCTGTTCAGGCATCTATCCTGCGAAGACGTAACCTGTCACTGCGCTTGGATTAGCGAAGGTGACCAAAGTTCCCTCTTCATAAGTGGCGAGGTTCGTATGCGTGGCACCACGGAGATTGTCGTAAGTGATATTGGAAATCACCACTGGCTTTTTCTTCTTGCCTGTCATGGGATCAGACATGACTGAATCTTCCACACCTTCAGCTTCAATCCAATACCAATATGTTACACCTACGTCACCTGTATTATCCACATAAGAGCAAACGCCAGTATTCGGAATTTCAACCAAGACTTCCGCCGAAGACGGCACACTCGTGATACCACGATAGATCCGATAGGTCGTTGCCCAAGCGAGATTATTCCACGTAAGCGTCACCCCCTCTTCACTTGAATCCACCGACTCAAGCACAATGGGCAAGGACTCGAAGACTGCCGTCACGGACTTCGCCACATCAAGCGTCACCGTCAACGGGTTCTGCATTGATTCAATATCACCCGTCCAATAGGCAAAGGAATACCCCTCATTTGGCTGAGCCGTCAAGGTTACCGTTGAACCCAAGCTATACGAACCGCCACCCGAAACGGTGCCGCCCCGCTCTGCCGTTGCTGTGATATTCACCATCACACGTGCAGCCTGTTGAATGGTATACACTTCACCTGCGACGATAATCTTACCTGTACGCGTCTTGCCCGTATTGTTATCGGTGTAAACGAAGCGCACGGTGCCATTGCCGGTGCCAGCATTATAGCCATCCACAATCGTAATCCACGGTTCGGTCACAATGGCTGTCCACACATCCTCAATGCTTGCCGAAACACCAAATTCACCTTCACCATTATTACCCGTTACAATCGTACCATTCGGTTCAATGGAGAGGTCATACGCACGCTGTGTGATGTAGACCACCTTGTCACCCACCGTGATGGTTCCCGTACGTGAACCGCCATCACCCACATACGGCGAAATGATATACATAATCTCACCATCACCCGTTCCAGAATCGCCTTGGAAAATCGTAATCCAAGTGGGATCAGAAACAACCGCCGTCCACGACACATTGCCATCGGGATGAATCGAGATTGTTTCGGAACCGCCATCTGTTCCGAAAAGTTTGGTGTCATATTCCACCTCTACGCCACGACCCTTTTGCGACACCGTAAAGGTCTTTTCGGCAATTTTGATTGTGCCACTGCGCGGATAAATCGTTTCATTCGCAGATGCTTGCAATGTAACAGTTCCTGGTCCCACGCGCGACGTTGCGCCATTGAGCGTCAACCAATCCAAGTTTTCAACAACCTCCCACTGCACAATATCTGAAAGGGTCACATCCACTGCACAAGTTTCACCCGCTGCTTCAAATTCATACCCCACTTGTGATAATGCTGCTACTGCGGCTGGCTGGGTCACTGTATGCGTCCGCGCCAACATCCCTGACGCCATATCAGGCGTGAGCGTAATCGTCCCTGTACGATCGTAAAGTGTTGACTGTGGAGAGGCCACATAAACCACATTACCATTTCCTGCGCCTGATGCCGTGGTTGAATACACCGTCAACCAGTTCGCATCACTCTTTGCACTCCACGGCAAATCTGGTGTTGCCGTCACAGCAATTAACCCATTTGCACCATCCACACTTGCCGTTGAGACTTCAGGGCTTACGGAGAAAACCAACTCTGTACGCCCACTTTGTGTCACCGTAAAGGTTTCTGTCCCAATCGTTACCGTACCCGTACGCGCGACATAACTTGGGTTCTCTGCAATCGCAATTGAAACTAAATCGCCACCCTTGCCATTACCAGCATCCACCACGGAAATCCAGCTTGCATTCGGCGCCACATGCCATTCCGTGATGGCAAGCGCATTCACTGTAATCGGAATCAAATGCGTATGCCAATCCTTTGTTTCCGTGACGGGTTCCAATTTCATGTGGCGACCATATTGAAATACAGTCACCGTATTCCCCGCCACCGTAATTGAACCTTGACGCGTTGACACCTGATCAAATGGCGCCACCGTGTAAGTAATAATCCCCTCACCCTTACCACTTTCAGACGAGACCGAAATCCAATCTACATTTGACTTTGCACTCCACGCACTTTGCGTTTGGGCTTTCACCGTAACACGTCCAACGCCACCGGAAGACTCAAATGTTCCATCAGAAGTTTCAACCGAAGCACCGATGCCTTTCTGTGTCACCGTATGCATGGCATCGTTAATCCGAATATACGCCACACGTGTTTCAACATCTGTATTCGCATCAACAACATAGGCAACAGAATACCCCATTGTTCCCGTTGTTGCATTCAAGGTAATCCACGAGGCTGTACACGAAGCATTCCAAATCCCGTTTTCACTTCCAGTTGTTGTAATTGCGCCAGCTCCTCCGCTTACGTCAAAATCACGCGTTAACGGTACTATCTGCACCGACTCATTCATTCTTAATCTTTTCCATACTCCATTTGCATCAAGAACGGATTTCCAGTTTGTTACATATTCCGTTGGATAATAACCATCAATGTAAGCATCTGTTGAAAATGCCGTTTCAGGAACGTCTGTTGGTGGTTTACCAGCAAATGTAACAGATGAAAGATTACATCCTACAAAGGCTCGAACAACTATTCTCGTCACGCTCGAGGGAATCACCAAGTTTGTTACACATTCACCATTGAGATAGAGATTCCGTGCATAATAAAATGGATTGGAATATGCGTCAGAAAACGAAATCTTACACCACGCTGCAACATCCGAAATATACACAGAGGTCAATTTGGTGCAAGAACTAAACGCTCCTTTCCCAATGGAGGTCACGCTCGAAGGAATCGTAACAGAGGTCAAACCGCCGCAACTATAAAACGCATAATTCCCAATCTCGGTCACACCCTCGGGAATCGTCACAGAGGTCAAACCGATACAATCCCAAAACGCAGATTTCCCAATTGAGGTCACGCTCGAGGGA
>JAFTHG010000316.1 GCA_017457555.1 Kiritimatiellia bacterium
AGCGGAATTGCTGACTTTTTTCATTTTGGCGCGTCGCCCCCCGGGGGGCGTAGGATGATAAGCCTTCTTCTTTCCTTTTCGGCATTCTTTCCTCTGAAAGTCACTCTTCTTACCCTCGCGGTTATATTGTGCAATATTCAAGTCTATTTCCCACGACAAAACCATTTCCAAACCGCAAACCATCTGCTATACTATATATGAAATGCTTACTCGGAGACGATTTTTAGGCACAATGGCCTATGCTTGCAGCATAGGTATTTCTCCTCTTTCGGCACAAACTCCTGTCACCGAAGAACAGGGGCTTCGCTTATATACCCCAACCGAACAAAAGATCTTAGATGGTTCACTCCGCGATGGTGTCTTTATGGATACCGGCACAGGGAAACCTGAAAGTGGTATGTTTGGCAACACGCGACGCTATGCAGATGGTTCGCCACGCTTCCATGAGGGAATCGATATCGCACCAGTGCAACCATGGCGCCGGACCGAACTTCCCAAAGATCGCGTTTGTGCCGCCGCTGAAGGTGTCGTAGCCTACATCAACACTTACGCCAAAAATAAATCTCTTTACGGTAATTATGTGGTGCTCTGGCACGACATTCCTGATTTTGGCAAAGTCTACACCCTTTATGGTCATTTACGGAAGATATCGGATACTCTCAAAGTCGGCGATCGTATTTCTGCCCGTACCTTTTTAGGAATTATGGGCAACATACCAGACATTCCCGTTGCCCGAAGCCATTTACACTTTGAAATCGGCATTCTCCAGAATCAATTTTACCCGATGATTGATGCTCAACACGGTGTCTGGAATGGCGCGAATCTCTTTGGAATTGACCCCTGTGTAGCGTTTGGTGCACAATTCCATAAGGGTATTTTTGACTTTGCCGCTTACCTTGAAGAGAAACCCGAAGCTTTTTGCGTGGCGATTGATGGCAAATACCTCGTTAATCGCGTGGGTGGTTTGCGTTTAACTTGTTCACACATGCCCTATTTGTTACGGCATGCGCCCAAAACCATTTCCGCAAAAGCTCCTTATGCCGTGGCATTTTCACGGGAGGGTATTCTGCTCTCCATCCGTGAACTGCCCACGGCTGTCAAGCCTGGTACAATCTTAACTGAAAATACAGCAGAACTGCGTCGAGGACGCCAATTCGTCAAGCATGGCGCGCTCACCTCTCGTGGCAAAGCGCTTTTAGAAGGATTGCTTGTTTGTCCCGGTTTGGAGCCAACCCTTAAAGAAAAACAAGGCGAAGTTGGATAAAAGGAATTTTACAATGCGTATTTTACTTATTGACAACCTCTTAATCCGCCGTTACGGCAAACTCCGTATGGGGCCTGGTCGCGCACTCGCCTGTGGCGCTATCCGTGGTAATCACCGGTTGTGCGAATTCTCCGATCGTGATTTAGCGCGATATATGGGCTTTGGCATTCAAAAGCTGGGAGAAAGGTTAGTCAATCAAGCACTCATTAAGACTGCCGTCAACTTCCGTCCGGAAGCGATTCTCATCGGCCACTGTGACTTTATTCGAAACGAAACATTACACATTATTCGCGAACGCCTACCCAACGTGCGAATTGCCCACTTTAATGTTGACCCCATGTGCGATGCACATCCGCAGGCTCAAATGCGTGAACGCATGGAAAGTTGTGATGCGCTCTTTGCGACCACCGCCGGAGCTGAGTATCTTAAGCCGTTTTTAACAGGCAAAAATATAGTGGCGTATATGCCCAATCCCTCAGATACTGAGTTGGAAACATTAGACAAGAGCGCACGCCCAAGCAATGATTTCTCCGTAGACCTGTTCTATGCTGGCCAACCACGTACGGGTGATCCCCGATTAGATTTCGTCAATCGTCTGGCTACGGCATTGACAGACAAACCTATCCGTTTTGAACTCGTGGGTATGGGAGGACGCCCAGCTGTTGTAGGTGGTGCCGATTACGATGATTTACTCGCCAGTGCAAAAATGGGATTAAACATCAATCGTTACTTCGGTATGAAGTGGTATTCGTCGGATCGCATTGCACATCTGATGGGCTCCGGTTTACTCACGGCCGTTTACGATGGCGACCAAATGCAACAATTTTTCTCCGACAAAGAGGTGCTCTATTACCACGATGTCCCCGACTTGGTTGACAAGTTACTACGCATTCAAAGCGATGACACCGACCGCCGTGCCATTGCCGCCGCTGGACGTGCCCGTTACCATCAGTTATTCTCTGGCGAACGTACGCTGAACTTTATGCTTGAAACGCTCTTTGAGCGCCCCTACTCCTCTGAATACGAGTGGCAAGCAGAAGTGTATCGTTAATGCCGATCTGGCATTCCCTTAAATACTGCGGGACAAACCTTATGATTTTTGAATCACTTGATAATGTAGTCTCGGCCTTCTTTCCTGAAACACAAACGCGATTAACTGTGGCAAACGTCACAGATACGGCCAAAACATTAGAACGTAATCATCTTTGCGGTCCCACCGCAGGTTTGATTCAAGCCGAATTAGTCGGCGGTGCCGTTTTGATGGGCACGTTACTTGAGCGCCCCGGTCAAGCCATATCGTTACGCTTACAATTTCCAGATGGACTTCTGGGCGGAGCGTGCATTGAATGTACGGCCGATTTCACTATTCGTGGTTACACGCGTCAAAAAGTTATTGCCGAACTGGATGATGCCACCTGTTCAGACGAAGAACTCTTCTTAAAGGCTTTGGGTAAAAAAGCACGCTGCGGTGTTGTTACCACAGAAGGAACCTCTGCGTCAAATACACTCTTCAATGTTGATTCGGATGACTGCATCACTGTTACAGACATCCTTGAGGAATATTTTTGCACGTCATTGCAACGCTCCGCACTGGTACAAATCACCGGAGCTTCGCAAAATGGTTATGTTTCCTGCGTCCATGCGCTTATGTGCGAAGTGTTGCCCTCTGCATCAGCCTCAATGCAACAAATCATCCGCGGACGCTTTGACAGCCCGGAACTCACCCGTCTGCTCAATGATGGGGCAGATCTTCACTCATTAGCCCATGCGCTCCAACTGGGTACCGCAGAAGCAATTCAAGAACATACTGTCCGCTTTGCCTGTTCCTGTTCATCCGAACGGGTCATGGCAATGCTTGCCGCCTTACCAAAGGCGGATCTTGAAGCAATGATTGCAGAAAATAAAGCCCACGACATCTTCTGTCACATGTGTGGTAAGGGGTTCACCATTACCCCGGAACAATTGAAGACCTTGCTGTGAACATCCTTTACGATCGTAATATGGCGTTGGGCAAAGCGCTCTTTTCCCGCCTTGGCACCGCCAAAGCCATTGACGGACGCACGCTTACTGCAGATGCGCTCAAAAAAACTGACCTACTTTTTATCCGCTCCACCTGTCGGGTCACTGAGGATCTTCTGAAAGATTCTCCGGTCCGCTTCATTGGGAGTGGCGTAGTCGGCACCGATCACATCGACTTTGATACTGCCCGGAATCATGGTGTCCACATCGCAACAGCACCTGGGTGTAATGCTGAAAGCGTAGCAGACTATGTTATCGCTGCGCTTTTGGTTATCGGCGAACGCCAAAAACGCTCTTGGCAAGGTGCAACATTGGGCATTGTCGGCGTAGGCAACGTTGGAAAACGCGTTTGGCAATTTGCAGAACAGGCTTTAGGGATGCGCGTTATTGGATGTGATCCGCCCCGACAAGAGCAAGGTGACTGGGCCGCGCGCGACTTTGTTTCCTATGAAACGCTGCTGGAACAGGCCGATGTCATTACGTTTCATGTTCCGCTCAATCGTGAAGGGCCGCATCAAACGGTGGGGATGTTTTCAGGACCAATTGTCCGAAAGGTAAAACCCGGAGCTGTGTTGCTCAACTTTGCCCGTGGCCCTGTCTGCGACAATGCACTCCTCGCCACGATGTTAGGTGCAGGGCTCCTTTCAGATGCCGCCATTGACTGTTGGGAAGGTGAGCCCGACTATTCCCCTGATTTGGCCGCTGTCGCTGCAGTAACCACTCCCCATATCGCTGGACATGCGTATGAAGGCAAAGCCAATGGTTCCATTATGGTTTATCAAGCAGCATGCGAATTCTTGAATATTGAATCGGGGCCATTGCCACGTTTCCCCAAGGCTCCCGTTTCCAAACTGGAGATTGATTGTGCAGATCGTTCCGATGAGCAAGTGCTACGTATTGCCGTTCAGGCGACCTGTGATATTGAAGGCGACACGGGACGTTTCCGAGCTGCCTTTGACAGTAATGTTGAGCAGAGGAAGCAAAATTTTGATGCCTTGCGGAAGCACTATCCTTTCCGGCGGCTCTTCTCTGCCACCACATTGACACTCTTACACGCCTCTCCGGCAATTGCTGAAAAGTTGCGTTCTCTTGGCTTTACGGTTCTCTGCAAAACGACGCGGAACACCACCACAGTGCGGAAGCGAAAAGTAACTGTGCCCTCTTGAACGCACCCCTTTTTGAAGCATATTCTTTTTCTTAATCATTTCTCTTTTTGTGTTATTTTGTTATGCGTTTTGGGCCCGATAGGACCAACGAAAGGATTACTCCTATGCGAAAAGTATTAACTTTACTGATGACATTAGCCTCTGTCTCCCTGATTGCAGATGTGCTTCCTGAATGTATGCGTGTCTATCCAACGCCACAAGAAGTTAAATTGGGCAAGAAGGACTTTTTCCAAAAGCCTGGCGCAGTCACCATTCAAAACATTGACACGATGGATGCCGATGCCCTGCGTGCATTTAAGTCCTTCCTGAACGTCCAGAAAGAAGCAGCCTTTACGCTCACATGGCGCATGGACAAAGGATTGCCTAACGAAGGTTATATCCTTATGCTCGGCGCCTCTGGCGTAGATATCTCGGCCAGAGATGATGCCGGACTCTTCTATGCCGCCAAGACCTTACGCCAGCTTTTGGCTTCAGGGCAATATCGCGCAGTTCAAATCAATGACTGGCCTGCAATTCCTTTCCGTGGCACCGTGGAAGGATTCTATGGCCAGCCGTGGAGCTTTGAAGCACGGAAGAGCCAGTTCCGCTTCTATGGCGACTGGAAGATGAATACCTACATCTATGGTCCGAAGGACGATCCCTTCCACGGTTTCTCCACACGTTGGCGCGATCCCTATCCGGAAGCAGAAGCGGCACGTATCGCCGATTTGGTAAAGGTCGCCCATGAGAACAAGGTCAATTTCGTGTGGGCCGTCCACCCGGGGCGCGATATCCAGTGGAAAGATGATTCCGACATCAAAGCCTGTGCAGCCAAGTTTGAAATGATGTACGCCCTCGGCGTCCGCTCTTTTGCCGTCTTCTTTGACGATATCGGTGGTGAAGGCGCCCGCGCAGAAAAACAAGTTGAATTGATGAACTATGTCAATCGCAACTTTGTACGTCAGAAACCCGATGTCACGCCACTCATTATCTGCCCGACACAGTATAATAAGGCCTGGAGCAATGGAACCTATCTTGAAACGCTTGGACAGGGATTAGATGAAGATATTATGATCATGTGGACTGGCGACTCCGTCTGCACCGACATCAGCTTGAAATCCATGCAGTGGATTAACCAGAAACTCGGCCGCAAAGCTTATATCTGGTGGAACTGGCCCGTCGCAGACTACTGCCGCAGTGCGCACCTCTTACTCGGCAGAACCTATGGTCTTGACCCCGAGAATGCAGAACTCTATAGCGGCTTTGTATCCAACCCGATGGACAAGCCGGAAGCCTCCAAAATTCCACTCTTCGGTGTTGCAGACTACTGCTGGAACCCGAAAGGTTTCAATTCTGAACAATCCTGGAATGACAGCTTCCCGCGTCTTTTCCCCTACGTCCACGCTGCTGTGCGTAAATTCGCCGAACACAACTCCGACCAAGGTCCCAACGGCCATGGTTACCGTCGCGAGGAATCTGTCGCCATTGCTCCGACTGTTGCCAAAGTAGTGGAAGCTCTCAAAGCCGGAAAACCCGCACCCAAGGAAGATCTCCAGAAGATCCGGGAAGAATTCCAAGCCATTCAGGAATCGGCAACTACAATTTTACGGTGGTGCAAGAACCCCCTCTTTGTGGAAGACACCTCCAACTGGCTCCAAGTCTTCCGCATCGTTGGCGAAATTGGCGAAGTGCTCACACAATCACTCGCAGGCGAGATTCCGGAACAGCAAGCACTTCAGGCCGTCTTACACGCCCGTTCCACCCGCATGGCAATCTCCAAGGCACACGCCGCAAAGCCCTTCCAAAAGAGCCCGACAGACGTCGCAACACGCGTCTTATTGCCCTATGTAGACTTAGCCGCCACGACACTTTATCAACACCTTTGGCTTAACACCACCGGGAAAAAGGCTCCGGCCACCAAAGCAGAGTATTACGAATTCATCACGAATATTGAGGCATTGAAAAACCTTCAAGTTGCACGTGAAAGTGGCTATGTCCTCTTACCGAAGGTACACGAACCCAAAACCATCCAGCCGGGTGAATGGTTTGGCATCAAATTACCTGATGGTGTCCCCGTCATCTGGGCTCACTTCATTCTCGACAATCCCAATGTCATCAAACAAGGTCGCTTGCAAGTTTCCACTGACGGCGGGAAAAGTTGGGGCGATCGTTCCATGGTTGTCTTGCCTAAAGGTGAAAATGGCAATATGGAAATCCGCCACATCAAACCTGAGGATGGCGTAAATGCGGTGCGTTACATCAACACCTCCAAACTTCCCATCACCATCACACTCCGCATGGTCAAGGTAGACGTGCCGGCAGACTCGGAAGCAAACGTCTTTGGAGCCATGACCGATGGTGACTGGCACAGTTGTTACACCATCCCTGCAGGATCCTCGGTGCGTGTTCAACTGCCTGCCCCTACCGTCACACCGGAGAACACCCGTGTCTTGGCGACAAGCGGCACCTACACAGTCACCTACGAAGCAGATACCGTGATTATCTCTGCTGACCCGAGGTATCCGCTCAATATCTACGAAATTATCCACTAACCAAACAACCTTTATTCAATAGACACGCGGTCTCCACCGCGTGTCTTTTTATTGCCATAAAACCGCACCTTAAGTCACCCCTCCTAATACAACCTTTAAGCGCACGCAAACATGCAATCACGCTACAACAAAAAAAGAGAAGGTCAATCTTGACCTTCTCTTTTTGAATAATCCAAACGAATAAACGTTCGCTTACTTCGTTGTTGCAGTAGTCTTAACAGCCTTCACCCCCTTAATGGTGCCCGGATAACCCGTTGCAGTGCACTTCACCGTCTTGAAGACAAAGTAATCTGCGGTATCCAGACGATACTTTGCACCGAGCAAGTAATCGGCCTTGGCCGCATCGCATGCCTGATACGTTGCACCCTGTTTAGCGACCTCGTCAGCACTTGCAAAAACGGCAATATTGGGGCCCGTTTTCACAAAAGCATCATCTGCGTATTCAGAAACACCCCATGTGATGAAGCCGAAGAGGCAGTTCACCGTTGCTTCACCGGAAACAGCCGTCTGCTGCACTTCAATGTTCGGGGTGTACACCTTACGGATCTTGATATCCGTTGTGATTGCACCATCATTGGTATTAACCGAGAGGCAACCAGTCATCAGCGCAAGCGTCACGCCTGCAAGAGTGAGCATTTTGTTCATTGTTGTGTACCTTTCTGTAATGTTGCACCAAGCGGACACATTCGCACAAACGCAATCCACTTGACATGTTTATTATAAACCAAAAGCAACACAGACTCAACCCTTTATTACATTAGGAATATTGCACTATTGAGGACGAGTTTGTTGAGTTCACGAGTTCCACGAGGCTAAAAAGCGAGCCACTCACAGGAAAACATATCAGAAAGGAAAGAAGAAGGCTGATTACCCCACACACCCAA
>JAFTHG010000317.1 GCA_017457555.1 Kiritimatiellia bacterium
CTTCAGCTTCTTTTGCCTTGGTATCTGCATCCACCTTGGCAATTTTAGCATCCGTCAACTTCTGAACATCATCAAGACCCTTCTTGGCCTCATCTTCCGAAATGGTGCTGCTCTTCTGGAGTGCCTTAATGGCATCGTTCGCATCACGACGCACATTACGGATGGCCACACGGCATTCTTCTGCCTGAGTCTTAGCCACCTTGACAATTTCCTTACGGCGTTCTTCCGTCAATTCCGGCATCGTGATACGAATCATACGACCGTCATTACGCGGCGTCACGCCAAGGTTTGCGGCCAAAATCGCCTTCTCAATGTCATTCAGCACCGAGGGATCAAACGGTGCAATCGTAATCTGCCGCGCTTCCGGCGTGGAGATATTGGCCATATCTTTCAAGCGGGTCGGAACGCCATAATACGGCACCTGAAGCGAGTCCACGAGCGAAGGCGATGCCTTACCCGTGCGTAACCCGGAGAAACGGTCTTTCAGTGCTGCGAGTGCGCCATCCATACGTGTGGTGGCATCTTTAATCACATCTTGTGCATTTGTCATAGTCATCAACCTCAATCGAAAATAAGATAAGCGTATTTACATTCAAAATCAAATTGTGGGGTCATCGCCCACCACCGTGCCAAGTCCCGCTTCACCGCAAATAATGCGACGCATCACGTCCTCAGCATGGAAATCAAAAACAACAATCGGAATGTTATTATCGCGGCACAACGCAAAGGCTGCTGCGTCCATTACATTCAACCGTTTTGCCAAAGCTTCTTCACACGTTAAGCGCTCATAACGTGTCGCAGTGGGGTCCTTCTTCGGATCGGCCGAATAGACACCATCCACCTTGGTCGCTTTCAAGAGTGCATCCGCTCCAATTTCAGCGGCGCGCAAAGCAGCTCCAGAATCTGTTGAGAAGAAGGGGTTACCCGTGCCACCGGCAAAGATCACGACCTTGCCCTGACGCAAGTATTCATCGGCCAGACGTGCATTGAAAGCGGGCGCCACCTGCGGCATCTGCTGTGCCGTCATCGTGACCGCCGCCACACCGATACGCTCCAAAGCATTCTGTACTGCGAGCGCGTTAATGATTGTGGCCAACATCCCCATTGTGTCACCAATCACACGATTGGTACCATTTGCTGCGCCGGACAAACCACGGAAAATATTTCCGCCACCCAGCACAACACCTACTTCAACTCCCAGCGCGATCAATCCGGCCAAACGCCCTGCAACATCTGCAAGAATGGCCTCGTCATGGCACGCAGAAGACGTTCCTTTCAGAACTTCTCCGCTGAGTTTCAACAAAATTCGCTTGTATTTCGGTTGCATACGTTCGTTGCTTTCCTCTACTTACATCTATAGTATACGCGATTTTCCGCCATTACGCAAGAAAAGTTATACGGAAATCTCTCTTTTTCCGTTCTTTTCAGATTATTTTACACGCTTTAATGCGCAAACAATGCTACAGACAGCCCTCTGCTTAAATCTTACACCATCCCCTATCACACACCATATAGCCCTCGGTCAACCTAAGCAAATGGGTTCTAATCAAATTTTTTAAATGATATCAAACACTAATCCAACCCTCCTTTTAGGATAA
>JAFTHG010000318.1 GCA_017457555.1 Kiritimatiellia bacterium
TGCATCGGCTCACGAATCAACGAGCCATCTGCTTCTGCGGCCTTAATTTTCTCTACGCGCTGTTGTACTTCAGAGAGTTTGGCGTTACAGAAAGCCACCAATTTGCGACCTTCTTCAAAAGCAGCAATCATCTTGTCTAAAGGTAATTGCCCACTTTCCATCGCGGCAATCAATTCATCCAATCGCTTGGATGCCGCTTCAAACGTCTTGGGTTCTGTCGCTTTTGTTGTACTCATCGCAGACTCCGAGCCTTTATTCACCGTAACGTTCGGGTAATTCTTGACGCAAACGCTCAGCTTCCTTGGTACGCCCTTCAGCTTCCAGAATGGCGATGGCATCACGAAATGCGAGCGAAACGCGTTCCTTGTCATCAAAGAAGATGATTAAACTCATATTGGCACGCAGTGCCTCTGCACTCAAACCAAGGGATTTACACGCAGCTGCCAAACCCGAATAGGCACGTGCCCGATAGTGACGTCCCTCTGCGTTATCCATATTGGCACGATCAATCCCAATAAGAAAGGCTTCCCGGGCTTTGTCAAATGCACCCTCTATCAAACGCAATTCACCCAATCCTACGGCAGCTTCGGCATCATACGCCGTCTTTTCCGGAGAAAGTTTCAGAGCGACTTCATACGCAGCCAGCGCCGTTGCCGGCTGACCACGCCCCTGTGCCGCACGACCAATCAAGGTCTGTGCCAGAACTTTATCTGCGGCTGTTGCCGTAGTCTTACTGGACAATGCACGTGCTGCAGCTTCTGCCTCCGTCCACTCTGCGCGTTCCAGGCGGAATTCTGCCAACCAACGCAAATAAGTCGGTGCCAAGGCTTCGGCATCCTTCATGCCCAAGAGTGGCTGCAACAGAGCAGCCGCCTCATCATTCTGCCCCAACGAGTGATGTGCCTGCGCCTGACGCATCGCTGCATCAATACGCCGGGCATGCCCCAGTGGCGTCTGTTCATTACTTCCATCTACAGCCAATGCACGACCAAGCGACTGGATGGCAGCCTGAAAATCCTGAACATTGAAGAAGATCAGCCCACGCAGATAAGCCACTTCTGCTACGGCCTTACCCTCTGGAAAACGGGTCATGTACTCATCCAATGCCGCACTGGCACCCGCTACATCCTGTTCGCTCAATGCGTCACGGGCACGAAGTAATAGAGCTTCCGGCACCACAGCATTGTCACCCGAAGCCAAAGCCAACGCCAAGGCCTGTTCTGCGCGGTCTTTCATCTCTGCCTGACGAAACGCACACGCTGCAGCAAAAGCAGCACGTCCAGCACATGCCATCGTCGGCCATGTTTCAGCCGTGCGCAACCATGTTTCACCTGCGGCAGCATAATTCTTCTCTTTGTGTTCCAATGCACCTAAACGATACGACGCCTCTGCCGCCTGTTCTGCCGGCGCATGTTCAATCAACCACGCAGCAGCCGCGCGTGTGTGCGCCGCATCAGCGGTCTGCAAAGCGGCATCCAAACGATACCACATCAATGCCGGCAAAGCCCGCTCAGGAATCAATGTTGCAACGCGTTCATACGCCTTGAGAAATGCCGCAGGATCTCCCGCCCGTGCACGCAACGACAACATCGTTTCTGCAGCAGAAGAAGCTTGAGCATCACCGGGAAATTCTGCCAATAAGCGTTCGTATGCCGTGATCGCACCCAAAGAATCTCCCACTGCTGTTGCAACCGCGCCTTCAAGAATCAAGCGTGGCGCAGACGGCTTTGTATTCACTGTCTTATCCGCGGCCAACCACACACGAGCCTCATCCGGACGATTGGCGCGAAGTGCAGCCCATGAAGCCGGCAAGAGGAGTTGGTGTTGCGCTAAACGTTTTTCACCTGCTTCTTGTGCAAAGGTTGCAGCGATAGCATACCGTTCTGCACGATACGCATTTGAGAATGCGGTTAAAGCAACCTCCTGTTTCCGTTCGGGGTCTGCTTCCAACGTCATAATTTCGCGATAGAGAGCCTCTGCTTCCTCATGGCGTCCTGCCTTAGCCACCAGTGCGGCGCGGGCCAAACGTGCATGGGCAGCATATTCTCCTGGACGACCGGCGATAAACTTATAAAGGCTTTCCGCATCCTTGGTACGATTCACCTGCTCATAGCACAGTGCCAAACGATAGCGAGCCGCTTCAACCAATGCCGGAGACCCCTTGCTCACTGCGAGCGTTTCTAACATCGGCAATGCTTCAACCGCCTTACCATCTTCCAACAGAGACATTGAAAGGCGTAATTTTGAAGCTGCGGCACGGTCACCATCCGACTGGGCAATCACATCACGGTAGAGTTGACGCGCCGCATCAATCTTCCCCAACTTTTCGTAACAGGAGGCCAAATTAAACCGCGCATCATTCAAAATATCCCCAGAGGCTTCTCCCGGTGCTTTCAAAAAGGCTTCATATTCGGCAGCCGCCTGATCGGAAAAACCTCTTCGGAAAAGGCCATCTGCAAAGGTCAGGCGTTCATCCGCCGCAGTGAGTAATGCTGCACTTAAACCAACTACTAATACACAAATCTGACGCATAAAAGTCCAATTCAACCATTATCCGATAATCACACGACGGCCTTCAATGCGAAGCCGTCCTGCTGCCAAATGCCGCAATGCCTCCGGGAAAGCAAGATGTTCTTGTACCTGGATCCGAGCATGAAGCGTTTCTGGCGTATCTGTTTCTTCCACGGGAACGCATTTTTGCACAATAATCGGGCCGCTATCCGTCCCGGCATCCACAAAATGCACCGTACATCCTGCCACCTTTGCGCCGTAATCCAACGCCTGTTTCCACGAGTGCAACCCGGGAAATGCCGGCAATAACGCAGGATGAATATTGAGGACGCGATTGGGGAATGCATCCAAAAGCCCCTGTTTGACGATGCGCATAAAGCCTGCCAGCACAACCGTATCGGCTCCGGCATCCTTCATAATGCGAATGTAACGTTCCTGTGCTTCACCATCCAACTTTGTTTTGAACGGTTCGCACGAAACATACTGCCCGGGCAGATGATGTTTGGCAGCGCGTTCCAAAATCTTTGCGTCTGGCACATCCGATAGAACACAAACAATTTCAGCATCCAGCGTGCCAGCTTCAATGGCATCCACGATAGACTGCATATTGCTGCCGGAGCCAGATCCCAAAACAGCGAGTTTCAACTTCACTTGTTGTCCTCCGCCACTGTTTCTGACGCTTTCCACGTTTCGGGCAGTGCATCAATCACCGTCTGAACCACCTGCTCCAACGTCAAATATGTTGAGTCAATCGCCACCACGCCATCGGCTTTACGCAATGGCGCACAAGCACGCGAGGAGTCAATCTTATCACGTGCCAGAAGCGAGGCCTTGACAGCTTCCACATCCTGATTAGCAATTCCCTTTTGCACTTCTTCCAATTGGCGACGCGCCGCACGCACAGCAGGATCCGCCTCCAAATAGAATCGTGCCGGGGAATCCGGGAAGACGGCCGTGGTAATATCGCGCCCCTCAATAATCAGGTTTCCAAAACGCGTCAAACTGCGCAAGCCATTGGTAATCTTGGCACGCACTTCCGGTACGGTCGCCACAGGAGAGGCATGGGCATTGATACGTGGTTCGCGTAATTCCTTATCGGGGCGAATACCATTCACTTCGTACACCACA
>JAFTHG010000319.1 GCA_017457555.1 Kiritimatiellia bacterium
CCTTCGCTGACTGCCAGAAGGATGTTGAATCCATCACCATCGGTGCTTACGAACACCTCGCAGCCCGCGTGGATGCAAAGGCCGTCACCGCGATGGTGGAGGCTTCCAAGGAAGATTTGAAGGCAACCACAAAGACGATCAACGAGAAGGATATCAAGAAAGGTCTCCGTCAAATCGCCACCAAACCTGCCGAAGCCATCTTCCCGGAGCCGCTGGCACCCGAAATGAGTTTTAATGACTTCATCAAGGCAGACTTACGTGTGGCGCAAGTCGTGAAGGCTGAAATCGTGGAAGGCAGCGATAAATTATTGCGCTTAACGCTGGATATTGGCGAGGAGAAACCGCGTAACGTCTTTGCCGGCATTCGAAGCAGTTACAGTCCGGAAGAGCTTCAGGGCAAGCAAGTGGTGATGATTGCCAACTTGCCACCACGTAAAATGCGCTTCGGCATCTCGGAAGGCATGGTTTTGGCCAGCACCGACGCCGATGGTTCGTTCCGGGTTATGCAGCCCCTGACGCCCACTACACCCGGTGCACGCTTGCACTAATTCCTGAATAAGGCTGTACATATGAACGTTTTTACTACAGCAGCAGCATTACACGCCTGGAGTGTCGCCCAAAAACGGGACGGACACACCGTTGCGCTCGTGCCAACCATGGGCTATCTGCATGAGGGTCACCTCTCGTTTATCCGTGAAGCACGCCGCCATTGCAGCAAAGTCGCTGTCAGCATCTTCGTGAATCCCACGCAATTCGCCCCGAATGAGGATTATGATGCCTATCCTCATAAAGAAGAGGACGATATCGCATTGTGCGAAGCAGAAGGTGCCGACGCCGTCTTTTTACCACAACCTGCGGAAATGTATCCGGAAGATGCCAGCACATGGGTTGAGGAAACAGTTCTTTCAAAAGGCTATTGCGGAGCACAGCGCCCTATTCACTTCCGTGGCGTCTGCACGGTTGTCGCCAAACTTTTCAATATCGCTGCACCTGATGTGGCCGTCTTTGGGCAAAAAGACTTTCAGCAAGTTGCCGTAATCCGCAGAATGGTGCGTGATTTGAACTTCCCGATTCAGATTATTCGTGCACCAATCATCCGAGATGAAGACGGATTAGCAAAATCTTCCCGTAACACCTATCTCTCTCCGGATGCGCGAAAAGCAGCTCTGAGTTTAAGCAAAGCACTCTTCGCAGCCAAGGCCGCGGTTGAGGCTGGCGAACGAGATGCCGCGACATTGGAAGCGATGATTCGCACCACCACCACCGCTGAGGGGTGGATACCGGATTATGTAAATGTCGTTGATTCTGAAACACTTATGCCATTGAAAACCGTTCATCCCGGTAACGCAGCCATCCTTTTGGCTTGCCGTCGCGAGGGGCTTCGACTCATTGATAATGTCCTACTTTAAAGAAACCTTGCATAAATCCACACTTTTCTCCACAAACTACTTGCAAGCGCTGCAACATTGCGCTAAACTATTAATTGTTGTGAGAGATTAGAACTTAACAACACTTGAGGAACAACCATGAACATTGTTTTGCGAATTGTGGTCATTCTGACCCTCATTCTTAATGGCGTTGCACTCTGGTTTGCTATGGCTCTTTACGGCCAGCGCAATTTGGTCATTGACCGCAACGTCCTGTTTAAAGACTTCACAATCAAAATTGCCAAGACTTTCGAGGCGGAAGAACCGGTACTTGAAAATACGGCAGCCAATCACACGGCTCGTGATATCTCCCCTGTGACCTTGGCCAATGCCGATATCACGCCGGACCGCTCCGACTACTGGGAAAGCTATAAGGAAGGCTATGAAAAGCTTGATAATAAGAGCTATCAGATTGCCAACACCTCTGATTTGGATGAAGTGTATATCCTGAATGGCGAAGGCAAGCCCGAAAAGGACTTCCAGGGCAACCCCGTGAAGGAAGGTGCTCCGTTGGACAATGCCCTCAATGAAGTGTTGAAGAAAGCAACGGCGCAGCGTGCCCGTATGAACGACATCCGCGCACAACTCACCAACATTCGCGAAGAATACGAAGACACCGTGGTAGAACTCAACGATGTGAAGAAGCAGGGTCGTGAATCCCTCACGACCATCGCTGCCAAGGAAGAGCAGATCGCTACGCTTGAAGGTGAAAAGGCTACGCTTGAAGGTCAGGTGACTGAACTCAAGGATACCGTGCAGACGCTCGAAGATGACAAGGTCGCACTTCAGGGTGACTTGGATAAGGTGACTGAAGAAAACGAAACACTTCGTGGCGAAGTGGACAAACTTAAAGCAACGCTTGACAAGATTGCTCAGCAGGGTACGCGTGGAGTCAATCC
>JAFTHG010000320.1 GCA_017457555.1 Kiritimatiellia bacterium
TCACGGAAGGTCGTCATCTTGACTTTACGCCCAAAGGTGTCATATTCATACGCCACCGGATAGGTGGCACCACCCTCATAAATTTTATTGCCGCGCACATCATAGGCATACGTCACCACATTGCCGAGCGCATTGGTGACAGCAGACACATTCCCAACCGTATCATACGCATAAGCCGTGACCGCCCCCGCCGCATCCGTTACACTTGCCAAACGTCCCAAGACATCATACGCCCGTGTGGTCGTGTTATTCCGCCCATCCGTCTGCGACACCAACCGCCGATAGACATCGTAACCGCTTGTCTGCGTGACCCCTGCAGTATCGGTTTCCTCAACCGTCACACCATCCAACGTCACCTGCACTTGCGGATTCGTCACCCCCGGAAGTGTGGTCGTGGTGGTTTGCTCGGCGCCATCAATTTCCACTGCTGTAAGGGTTGCATTACCGCGCACATCGGTTGCCACCTGAACAAACCCCTCCGCATCGCTACGACGCCGTTGCACCAGATTCCCCAGACGATTCACTTCTTCCAACCATGGTTCGCCATCTACCAGAATATAAGCCGATTCGGTTTCCTGCGGCGTCCGGTCGCCACGCTGCGTTGAAGTGACCTCTCCCCAAACATTATACGTGTAAACAACCGGAGCTTCACCGTCGGTTTCGGTGCGGATGAGCTGCCCCTTATCGTTGTAGGTATTGACCGAAACAATTACGCTGTCATTAGCACCTGCGGTTTCAGTGCGGACCGTGCGTCCAAGGCCATCCGTAAAGGTTTTGATCCAGCGTGCCCCATCCGGCGAACCATATGTGACTTTCTGCCAATTCGCCCCATACGTGTGATACTCCGGCGTCACGCCCGATCCCGTGATACTGAGCGTCCGCCCCTGACTGTCACGCACCGTTTGCCGTGTCGCACCGGAAGGAGAGGTCATAATCGTGGTCTGTTCATTGGGATAAGCGTAGGTGGTCACACGTCCTTGTTCGTCCGTCTCCGAAGTCAAACGTCCGCCGGTGTCATACGTGCGCTCCGACACCAAATCACCGCGCTGTGTCCGCACCACGTTGCCCGCGCCGTCATAGGTGTACGTCGTGGTCAGCGCACCGAAACTGCCATAACGCGTACTCGTCACCATCTGTTTTAGGGTGTTATAACGATTGGTGGTGGCAATGGTGTCCGTGCCGATTTCCCAGAGCGGGCCTGTGCAATTCCAGCGCGAATCCTTGCTTAATCCATTGGAATAGACGCTGCCCAGATGTTTGTGAGCGGCACTGTAGGATCGTGTTTCCCATGTGAGCGGATGCCACGCCCCATCAATCCACGCCTCTTTCTCAATCCGAACCGCATTTCCCCGCACATCATACGTGGTCAATGTACGCGTAGATTTACCCTCCACCAACGTAAAGACGACATCTTCGTCTGCCACCCCCTCCGTTTGGGTCACGATTAACGTATCTGCATCATAGGCATAGGTCGTCATTCTGCCATCCGGACGCACCACCGCCTGTATCTTTCCGGCTTCAAAGCGATTTTCTGAAGTGGCAGGATAAAACTGCCGGATTGTCGCAAGGCCGCATACTGTGGTTGTTTCAATCCGTGTCCCATCCAAGAGCATCACATCACTGAATGTTTCATCCCGGATAACGTCACCATCCTGCGTTTCCACCGTGCTCCACGGACGGCGGTCAAAAATATCCGCCGCATAAATGTAGCTCACGACATTAGTCGTTGTTCCTGTGGTGGTTTCCGTTAAGATGCGCCCCTGTGCATCATACGTATAAGAGGTGACAGCACCCAGTGCATCGGTCGTGGAAGCCATTTTGCCTAATCCATTTCCCTCGGTCACACGCGTTGCCGAATAGACCGAACGCCCACCGGACGTCCGTCCCACCACAGCATTGCCATTCACAGCGTCAATAATTTCCGTCTCCTCCGAAGCAACCACACCATCTTTGGAATAGGTCTTCGTGACGGTGGCTTGTGTTCCGGAATAAACCACTCGGCGTTCTACTGTTGTCGCCTCTTCTGGTTCTCCGCGCGTCATTACGAAATCGTGTATTGATTCATCCCAAGTCCAACGGGTTGGATAATTCGTATTATCCACCAAACAGAGCGTCGCTTCGTTTTCTTTCGTAAATACCAGTGTTTTGGCAACATCTCCCTCAGTATCAGTCCAAACGATACGATAAGCCGTTGGTGAGTCAACCGTAATCTCCAGCACTCCATCAGCGACAGAGGTTATTTTGGAAATGGCACCGGAAGCAGCATACTCCACCGTAATCCCCAGTTCATCCACTCCGGCTCTTACGCCCTGCGGGGAAATCAAGGCTACCACCGTCCCCGACGCATCATATTCCACAATAGAGCGATCCGGAAAACGTTCATGAAAAACACCGTCCGGCTGTTGAATGAGACGACTGTCGGATGCCACATCCGCACCACAGGGTATACCGTCAACATCATAGGTTAGTAAGTGCCCATCAGGCTCAGTCACCACACGCGTTGCAACATCCAAACGCCGCATCATCGGATGGTTATAGCGCAAAACCGCAGGAGTAAAGAGGGCTTCTGAAAGATTTTCTTCTTCAATCATAAGCATCCCCTCCGGCATTCCCGCCAATAGCGGTGTACGCCCGAAGCGTTGCTGAAAAGAGACACACGATAAATCAACGTCCGTAGTCGTGCCATTTACACAACACGTTAAATCTTTGCGTACCTTAGGTGTAATTTCAAGGTTGATTGTGACCGGTTCAGAACCGCTGGCCACCTCTTTATTACCGTAATAAGCCGTCCAATTCACTTCCGTGTTATAGACTATATTTGTGGTAATATTTTGCAACTTCAGCGTATCCCGAGCAGCCAATAAATCCGCACTCGCATGAAGGTTCATTCCATATGCTTCCAGATAATTGCCACCTACCGTATACGTCAAAATCGGCTCGTCTGCACCTGTTGCCTGAATAAAGCCCCCATCACTTCCATTGGTAACCGTCAAATTCTTTGAACTCAACGATAACGATGTCGTTGGCGGAAGCACGTTTAACGTCCCCTCTAATGTGTGTGTTTGAGGAGTACTATTTTGCGGATGGGAATCAACATACGTCTCAATTGCAGAAATTACAACTTGGACTCCATTTGTGTTAGCTCCAAAAAAGTCTGACGGAGAAATACTAAAACCCTCCTGTGCGCTCCCAGAGAGTTGCCCGCCACCTAAAACTGTGTGAGTCACGTCTGCTGAACTTTGCACATTGACTGAAATCGGAATAGGATTTGTATTTGACCACGATAATGCTACAGGATTTGGCGAAATCGAAAGCTGCCCATAAGGGACTACACCATAATGGCACAAATCAACCGATGGCTCCAAATTAATTGAGAAACCTGCAGGACCGCCCACAGAAGAGTACGACAATGTCGCGGATTGCAACCCTGTTCCGGAAAAGGCAACCTCCTCACCCATACGAAATGCAGCCTCTCCACTCAACGATGCGCCACCGTTACCAATGCTTACACTCACATTATCATCAGCCCCCACCTGAAGCGTATAATTGCCATTTAGCGTTGCCATTCCTAAGACTTCAATGGATAATGCCCCATGATTATTAGGATAATTTTTAGCGAAACCCTCCGGAAACGCACTCACGATTCCACTTACTGTTTGCCCAGGTTCAACCGTAACACCACCGATTTCAAAGCCTTCATCCACGTCATCCACAAGTGAAACCGTGATTTCACCACCGCTCACAATCTTCCGGAAGCACTGAACCTCCTCTACGACAGGTGCAATCTGCGATTGAGCAGAAGCAGGATCTACGCTTGTGATAGTAGAAGTTGCGACAGAAGAAACAGGCAATGCTGCCAAAGGTTCCTCAGCCGTAGCTGAAATCGTTGAAACCTCTGCCCAATCCACCTCACCGGACAGCGCATAAAAGCGTACCTTTACATCCCCCGATACAAAACTGAGCGGCACCGACCCCCCTTCACCCGAAAACAGCACCGCTCCCGAACTGCGTTCAATGACCTCATACCCCAAAAGAACCTCTGTCGGCAACCCTTCAAAAGAAAACGACACATCCGGAGCATCCACCGCAACAAGCTCCACACCCCCCGTGACACGCTCACACCCCGACAACCAATCCCCCTCACACACCACCGCCGGAGGATCCGTCACCAAATCAATCACCGCATCCCACAATGCCACCCCGGCAGCCAAACCCGCCACCAGTAACATTGAAAATGCATGATTCACCATCATAACAGCCCTCACAAATTACTACAAAACCGTAATCTACTTATACTCTACCACATCA
>JAFTHG010000321.1 GCA_017457555.1 Kiritimatiellia bacterium
CTTAATAGTGACGGTTCCGCCGTAGTTAACAACTGCTGATCCCAGGGTCTTATTGTTGGTAGCAGTGATGGTGCCGCTCTCCATAGTGAAGGAGCCGCTCTTGGTCTCCACACCGTAGCACTTTGCCCAGATCTCGCCGGTGCCAACGCTGTCCTTCAGGGTCAGGTCACCACCGTCAACAATGAAGGCATAGTAGGATTTGGTTGCGGGGACATCAGGACCGGTCAGCTTCTTGCCATTCAGGTCAATAGTGATATTTGCTCCTGCGGGAATAGTTACGCTTGCGGTGAGCTCGATATCACGGATGATGAGGATGGGACAAGTGTAGCCCATTCTAATAACTTCATCGATTGCATGCTGAAGCGTATAAGCACCTGCTCCGCCGTAGGTTGCAACCACGTACTTAATCTCGCCACTGACTACAGTGGTATCGCTGATGGCAACTTCGCCTGTAGCGGTCCAGTTGGATACAGCGAGGCCGATTTCGCCCTCTTCATCAGTTGCGCTGATCTTGCCGCCGTTTACAGTAACGGTAGTACCATTTGCAATGTGACCGTTCGCCTCATCACTGTTAAGCTGGATAGCACCATAGCTGAAGTTGGGATCGTTCTCAACGCTGTAAAGCTCGGAATCGGTGACAGTGATGTCCATATCAGAGCCCCAGATGTTCAGAGCAATCGCGGAAGTCAGCTTGCTATTCGTGATGGACACAGTAGCATTATCTGCGTAAGTCGGGAAGTTAATTGCGTAGGATTTGCTGGTAACTGTTACCTTTTCAACAGTGAGTGTACCGTTGGTGTTGTAGTTGATACCACGCTCTGCAGACGATGCATCAACCGTAAGATTCTTGATCGTTACGTTTGCACCGTTTGCTTCCATAGGAATCTCGATCGCACGGTTAGTACCTGTGTAGGTCAGCTTCTTGCCGTTACCGTCAAGTGTGATTGCCTTATTGATTACAAGAATCTCAGACATTGTTACGTCAGCAAGAAGTGTAACAGTATCACCGGGCTGTGCAGCTTCCAAAGCAGCCGCCACCGACTCATACTTCTCAGTACCGACCTGTGCGACATACGCCTTGTCACGCACGGTATAGACGTTGCCATTCTGCACCAGCACGTGTGTTGCATCAGTGACCACACCACCGGTGATGGTGCCGGCCGTATGCGTAAAGGTGCCGCCGGTCACTTCCACCTTGCCGGTAATGGTGCCGCTGGTATTGAGCGTTACGGACGGCTCTGCATAATCGGCATACTTACACACGTCAAAGGCAATGCCGCCATCCTTTTGGGAGGTGATTGCAGTTGTACCTGTAAGTGCCACAGTGCCCGAGTTGATCGAAACCACATAGGACGTTTTGGTATTGCCCGTAACGGCAACATCCTCCAACGTCAAGTTGGCATAGTTCTGAATCGCAAAGTTGTTACCGGTTTGATTATCATGACCGCGGACCGCAGCCTCGTCAATCACAATTGCGCCCTGCTTGATGGTCACGGTATTGCCGGAAAGAATCTGGAAGCCACAAGACTTTGTCCCCGACGAACCGACCAACGTACCGTCAATCGTGTAGGTCTTCTCATTCAAATCAATCGTGATCGACTTGTCGATGATGATACCGTTACCCGAAGCATCTGTCAGGAGCGTCACCGTCTGACCGGGAGTCGCCGCAGCAACCGCAGCAACGAGCGTGTCATAATAACCATCTCCCGCCTTAGCGATCTTTCCGTAGGCCGGATCAACCACCACACCGTAGGTGCCGTCTGTATTCTGGTTGATGATGTAGCCTTCGGTAGGTGCTGCGTAAGCGACGTTTTCTTCAATCGGATTCGCCTCGTAAGTACCACCGGTAACTTCAAGCATACCCGTCGCAGATCCCTGACGCCCATAGATGGTCGTAATGGTCGTAGTCGCCGAGACAACCGTATTTCCGCTGGTTGTGGCAGCAACCGCCACACCACCCTGCATGGTTTCACCTCCGGCTGTCGCAGACTGACCGGCCGCACCGATCGTCCCCATCACAGAGCCGGCCTTATTAGCAGAAGATCCTGTGGAAGTGATGCTGTTGTCAGAGACAGTTGCGTCCTTGATAATCACGTTCGTCCATGCATCATTTGCCGCATGACCGATGATACCACCCGCAGATCCCTTACCTGTAATCGTGGAGCCAGTGACAGAGCACCCATCAAAGGTAAGCGTCATAAAGACAGGACCATCATTCCCGGAGTAACCGCCGGCAATACCCACAAGACCACCTGTCCAATGCCCACCCTTCACCGTGGAGTTCTTGAGGTGGCAATTCTTGAGGGTAATCGTTTCACTTGCGGAGGGGTAACCGATAAATGCACCCACGCCGACAGTACCTTTATCATCATTCTCATCGTTGACGATGGTTGAATCAGCGATCGTAAGATCATTGATGACAAGACCCGACTTGCCCGCCCATGTGCCGGAGAAGAGCATATCCGTCAAGCCCTTAATCGTCTTATTGTTACCGTTCACTGTTACAAGCGGATAGCCGGGAGCAGAAACCTGAACAGGCGTCCACGTCTTACCCGTCATGTCAATGTCTGTCAGGACATCCACCGTCACCTCACCTGTTCCCTTCGCCGCGGCATTGAGGGCGTCCTGAAGCGTGAGGTAGTATACTTCGCCAATCTTTGCTTCCACTGTCATCGGCTTGGTGTCAATCGTAACATCAATACCCATATCTGCAATGTCACCTTTATAGATGACATCTGTCAACGGTTTCGTACTTGGATTACCTTCCGAATCAACGACCGTACACCCTGTAAAGACGGCATCAACATCCTCCTTACCAAAGTCGATGGTCATATCCTCATTGAACTTGACATTGGTCATCTGCGCATTCTGATAGAAGCGGAGCTGATTGTAGTTGCCGTTGGCAAAGGTGGTATCCTCAATAGCCACGTTGGTAATCGTTCCCGCGAACGACGTCCACCCCGTAATGACACAATTGTCGATTATGATGTCGCCACCGGCATAACCATCAAAGTGGATGCCATACGTCTGCCCGGTGATCACGCTGTCCTTGAAGGTGACCGTGCCAGTCGTATAACAATAACGGAAACCATTCTTGCCAACGACCGAACAACCTTCAATCAAAACATTCTTCGCATTGATAGTGCCACCATTGCCAGAAGGATTATTCACATTGATATTTCTGACCGTTGCACCATCTGCTGTAACATTCAACGTGCCATTGAACGTAACGAGGTTATTCCCCTCGGCATCTGTCGCTCCGACAACCGTGATTGCTTTGTCCACCGTCAAGCCCTGATTATAAGTGCCGGACATGATTGTTACGGTATCGCCTGGCTGAGCAGCAGTAAAGGCAGCCGCAAGGGTGGCGTAAGACGTAATCGTTGTTTCTGTCGTAACGACTGCTTCGCCTGCTTCCAGGACAACGCCATCAAACGCCATCAGGCCTTCAGCAACGGTAGGTGTAACAAACGCACCACCTGTTGCATACACGATATTTGGCACAGTCACCGTTGCAGAAGCACCCTTATATCCAGAAACATTACCGTATACACAAAGAGCGCCATCAAAAGGAGCATTTACTTCAACTGCAGCATCTGTATAGTAGCCAACAGCATAAATTGGCGTTGAAACGGTAGGATCAATATCAAAGGTGCCACCATTGACAACAATCTCGCCACCCCATGCCATGATGCCATACGTATCTTCTACCGTTAAGGTAGCGCCTTCCTTCACGATAAGCTCACCATCATCCAAACGAATCAATCCGCCGGTATTAACAACGTCCAGTTCGTTGCCGTTTTTATCAACATTACGGGCAATGCTGATGGTGCCGCCTTCCAAGACGACCTTGCCATCGCCCAAGACATACAGCGCGGGACCACCATTGCCATACCAGCCGTTTGAAGAATCGGTTACACCGCAAGCTCCGGCGATCCACTTACCCGTCTGGGCGGACGAAGAATCCTTCAAGGTAAACGTACCACGAATGCAAGCTTCCAAAGGATTACCTGTCGGTGATTCCTGTGTCACAGTGTAGCCATTGAGATCCCAAACAATCTCATAGCCCGGATCCACACAAATCGTAGAAGAGGTGCCTGCCGGATAAGCCTTCAAGATAACATCAGCCTCTTGGGTGACGTTCTGATAAGGATAGATACGGGCAGGATTATTTGTGCTTGGATTGTACGTCACAGCGGCTTCCAACGTGGGGAATACGCGGAACTCAACATTATTGGCCGGCATATTGTTGTACTGATACACTTCCCAGCCAAATCCACTGACGAACTTAATGTTGTTTGAAGCGACCGCGCCATCAGCAGAAGCCACATTACGGACACGCGCCTTCTCTGTGGAGACAAACGTATGACCGTTTACATCCACATTGACGATACCGCCCTTGTTAAAGACCGGCTTTTCAGCGCAAGTAACATCCTGCATCAGGACGATCGTATCACCTGCCTGTGCAGCTGCAAGGGCTGCTTCAAAGGTTTCGTATGCGACGTTGCCGATCTGAGCAACAAGGAAATGGGAAACTGTCGTACCGGTAACATTCTCAACAACGCTACCAGACGCCTCAACGCCGACAGGAGCGCCACCATTGTTATTGCGGTCGCCACCTACGAGCGCACCAGCGCTCTTTGCGTTACCAAGAACGAAAGTTACGTTCTTAACGGTACTATTATTCAAGATGCCGCCGCTTGTAGCGGAACCAAAGTAGTTACCGATGATACCGCCGATGGTGCAGGTGGAAGCATTGTCATCTGCATATTCTGCAGTTGCCGTCGACTCAACTATCACGTTCTCAACCGTATTGCCGACATAGTCATTGCCGCGAGCTGTCGTACCGACGAGGCCACCGATTTTACGAGTACCAGCAACCTTGATATTCTTAACGGTAGAATTGGCGACGCCGAGGGTATTACCCTCACCAAGGTGACCGATAAGGCCACCGATGTTGTCACCCTCTTCGGTCGAGCCATAGACACCGAGGACGAAGCTGGTAGCAACACCATCGCCGATTACAGAACAGTTCTTGATATTGGCATAACCCTTACCGGCGAGACCACCAACAGAATTCTCTCCTGTAACTTCGATACGACCTGTCACATGGCAGTTATCCAAAGTACCAACAGAATTTTCCAGTTCACCAACCATTGCACCAACAGACACCAGGCCCTTAACCTTGGCATTGTTGACCGTCAGGTTTTTGATGACAGAAGCGTAGCCGAAAAGACCTGCGTTGTTGGCACCGATATCAACAATCAGATTGCTGATTGTCTTGCCGTTACCGTCAAACGTACCGAGGAACTTGGTCGTAGCATTACCAATCGGAGTCCAAACAACGCTACCAAGATCGATATCGTCCGTCAACTTGATGAACTGATTATCAAAAGCATTGCCGCCGTTGACCTTGCTTGCGAAGAGCTTCAGTTCATCCAAAGTGCCGATCACGTAAGGATCAGCCTCTGTACCGGAGCCGGTCAGACTAGCCTGAACACCGTAGGTGCCGTCTGCGTTTTGCTTCACTTCATAGCCATCGGCGCAGAAGTCGGAAACATCGGTCGTAAAGGTACCACCGGAGATGATTCCCTCGTCGAAATTGGAAATCGGGAAACTATTACTGTAGCCAATTTCACCAGTGACCGTACCACCAGAGATGGCAACGTCTAACTTTTCACCTGTGCCGCCTCCGCCAAAGATCATGATGGCCTTTGAGGAGTTGTTCTTGTTGATTGCGCCACCAGTAATGCTGAGCGCACCCACGGTCGTCTTAGTACTCGAAGGGTTCTGCACTTCAATACGACCATTAACCGTGCCACCCGTAATCGTGATGTTGACGGCTTCGGTTTCACTATCGGCACGCAGACGCAAGGCACTATAGTTTGCACAGGTCACCGTGCCACCTTCAATGATGGTATTCACCTCCGTAGCGGCGCCCCAGATACTCGTATCAATGGCGTAAGGGAAACCTGCATCTGCAACAGCCTGAGAGCTGAGGTTTTCAATCGTACCAGACTTAAGCGTCAGCGTGCCACGGTTTGTGATTGTATTGGAGATAAAGTTTCCACCAACAGTATCGGTATAGCTGATTTTACCGCCACCCACGCTGTCCTGAATGGTCAAATTACCATCGTTGAGAATCATCTGGTAGTTACCAGTCTGCGCCTTGGTCTGGCTGATGGTCTTGCCATTGAGGTCAAGCGTAATGGTCTTGCCCACAGGAATGGTAAGCGTATCGGTCAAAGCAATATCAGCCTGAACAACGATGGTCTCACCTGCCTGTGCAGCCTCAACAGCTTCTGCAAGCGTGGCGTAGCCTGTTTCGCCAATCTTGGCGGCAGGCTTTGCGAGCACCAACTGTGTTAAGGTGGCATCCTTATAGTACGACTCCACTTCAACCGTTGCGCTACCATTTACATCCGGGCCGGTCTTGCCATCACCCCAGTAGTTGGCATCTGCATGAATAACCGTATCTTCGGTTGTACCATAAATGTGCACATTGCCTGTCGTTGCAACGTTCTTTTCCATGTTAATGGTTGCCTTAACAGCACCTGTGCCACGGAGCGTAATGATGGCATCGTCACCCGATGTCGCCGCAGAGGAAAGCACATTATTGGTAAAGGTGAAGGATTCTGCAACTTCGTCACTATTCTTCACCCCGGCACGCAAGACATAGCCATCCACAGCAATCGTGCTATTCGTGACTTCAATCTTATGCGTGTAGTTGATGTTCATACCATTCTTCGTCTGAACAGTACAGTTATCCACCACAATACCCTTGTCACCGCCGACATTGTTCACCTGCAAGAGACTGTGCAACAGATTATCGTTTGCGGTGCAGTTCTTAACGACCCAGTTCCAATCGCCGCCATCTTTATGACGGATTGCCGCAACACTGTTACGCGTATTCGCATCTACGCCCTTAAAGGTGCAACCATCAATGGTTACATTGTGCGAGTAGGAATATGCAGACGCGCTCGAACGATCACGCGTATAGATGATTGCGTCAGGTGTCTTTGTCGTTGCATCATAAGGCTTAGACTGGAAGATCACGTTCTGAATCAACAATGTTTCGGTTGCAGGATTTGCCGCATCATACGCCTTGCCGCCATGAATGGCAAATGTACCCGTCAACGTCTTCCCATTACCATCAACAATCACATCCACGGCAGTCTTCTGCACAAACAAGACATCTTCCGTAATATCTGCTTGTAATACAACCGTGTCACCATCAACAGCAGCATCAAGAGCTTCCTGAAGTGTGGCGTAGCCTGTTTCGCCAATCTTGGCGGCAGGATCGGGCTCTACCAGGGTGCGATTATCGCTATCAACAATATACTCTGTTTCTTCGATTACGACGGATTTCCCCTCAATTTCGGAAGCATAGTCGTCATCAACCTCAACCGTACCCTTGGTATTATTGTATGTATTACCTGTAAGCTCAACACTCTCACCGCGGGTAAGAACAACCGCATGCTTTTCTGTAATTGTAGACGAGAATGTGGTTCCCGTAACGGTCACCTCGGAGAACTTCGCGCCGTTCTCAGCATACAACTTGATGCCACGAACGCCGTTGAATTCGGAATCCTCTACGACACAGTTCGTTGCATTACCGTCAATCCAAAGACTGTATTGACCAGACGTGGTGTTATTGAAGTTACAGCCACTGAACTTAACGGTCTTACCATCTCCGCTTCCAAGTGCACAAACACCAGTGGGGAATGTGCAGTTGGTATAGGTCACGATACCTGCAGAATAGGTGGAGAAATATTCATTAAGACGTCCATCAATCGCGTAAGAACCGTTAATCTTACGAAGCGTCAAATCCTTGAAGTTTACGTTGCTATCATTGGAACGTGCATCAAAGTATCCGATACCGTTGATGCAGATTTCTGCATCGTCAGTCTTACCAACGAAGGTAATTGAATCATAAGCTCCGGTCAAGCCCACGCCAGTCGTCTCAACCTTGCCGTAGATCTCAATCGTCACATCGCCGGTCATGCTGTTTGCAGCCGTAATGGCAGCGGCAAAGGTGGTGTACTCCGTCGTGCCAATCTTGGCAACGGGTTGGACGGTTGCAAAGGTTTGATTTGATGTATTCGCAGGAATAACCGTCGTTGTGCCGACATTGTTCGTCTTTTCAACAACCACATTCGCGGCTGTACCAGCAGTAGAAACATTGGCCGTTGTTTCACCCACGCCATAGTCCAAAAGGATATCTGCGCCTCCTTCAGGCGTGCCCGAGAATGTTGTACCCGAAACAGTCAGCACCGACTTACCACCCTCTACCGAGGAAAGAATACGGACAGGAATCTGATCTGCACTGACATCTGCGCCGCAGTTCGTAAAAGTACTGTTCTGAATCGTAACCGTTTGAGTACCTGCAGCCTTATGATTCAGGTTAATAGCCTTATTCAAGTTGGAGAAATCAACATTGCTAATCGTGATTGCGCCATCTGCATTGGAGTAAACGGCTTCCTTAATGACACCTTCAAAGGAGGAGTCCTTGATGGTGATATTCAGCGTCCCTGTCGTCCCCGTGATAAAGACCTTGCCCATATTCTGGCAATCTTCAAAGACGAGATTTACGGTGTGTGTGGTCGCCTTGGTGCCCCAAGCACCGCAACCATCCAAATCCTTCACCGTAAGGGTCATATCCGCGGCAATATCCTTACCACCACTCGGATCGGTGTTGCCGATATCAAAATCGCGTTCGGCACCACCAGAAACGTAAGCACCATTACCATAAATCGTAAGCGTTGCAGTCACAGGCGCATGCTGCAAGGAGCCGACATCTGCCCCGGGTTTGCAGTAGAGTGTTGCGCCAGCCGTGCCGCAGACAGCTTCTGTCGCAGCCTGCAATGTAGCATAATACGTTGTGCCATCCGTCACCGTATTCGTGCCAAAGCTTGCAGTGGTCACACCTGCTGGAAGAACAACATCACTTTGTTCAACCGCATAGGTCGAGAAGGCTTGAGATGTAATTTCAACGAATTTGGCGCCATCTTCTTCCTGAATTTCATAAACGCCAATGACGTCCTCTTCATGCGTGACCTTGGCAAAGCCGGTCCATGCAGTAGGGAGTGGGAGACGGAAGGTAATCGCCTTGGAGGGCGTAGCGACCTTGGTGCCTTCGGCGTTCTTGGGCTCAACATTAAAGGTGACCTTGGTGGTTTCGGTTGCTTCCGTATCCACCTTGGCGAGGCTGATTTCAAAGGTCTTCACATCGGCAGGCAGTACCACCGGCGTGTTTTCCACGGCGGCATTGTTCTGAACGCCTTCAGGAGCCGTCACATCCTCAGGAATGGTCACGGTCGGCTTTTCGCCTACCTTAAATTCATAGGTCTTGCCAATGACATAGCTCTCGGATTCATCCGCAGGATTGTACATGCGAAGTTCGAGCGTCACTTCCAAATCGGGATTGGCAGCCAGGAATGCAGGCTCAAAGAAGACTCCACAATCAAAGTCCTTGACGCCCTCATAGACATCACGATAGGTCACTTTCAAACCGCTCTGCCCCATCATTTTGGCGGCATATTCCATAATTTTGAGGGATTCACTCGCCTGGAGCGTTACATCCTCAAAGGGCACATTCAACCAATTTTCCGACCACGCATCATACTGACCGGAGAGGTAACCATTGACACCACCATTCGCATTGAAGGTGGTTTCCTTGTTCACCGTCAGCACGAAATCAGCATACCAGGAGCCAAAGTACTCCAAAGCTTCCGACGAAACCGTGTCTGCCTTGAAGTTGAGGGCGAAGGTCAAATCCTCGTTATCAAGCTCGGTGACCGTTGCCGTCGGCATGAGTAAGTCTTTAACAGTATAGGTAGCCGGTTCACCAATCGTGAGCACATTCGTTTCATCATTGGGATTGGTCATGCGAAGGTCAAGCGTCACCTTGAAATCGGGATTAGCTTTGAGAATCGCCGGAGCCACGTAAATCGCTGCCGTGAAATCCTTCACATAATCACAGATATTTTCATAGGTAAGGTTGGCATCATACGCAGAAACTATCGGATAGGTCACGCCCTCTTCAAGCACCATCCCATCCGTCGGAATCACAATCCAGCCAAACGAACCGTAATTGCCCGCAAGGTAGCAATCATTCGCCGTGATGGAATCCTCTGCAAGGCCTTCAATGGTCAAGTAGAAGTCGCACTTATACTTGCCATAAGCACCCGCCTGCGCTTCTGCAAGCGTTTCCTGGGCCTTGAAATTC
Organism: Kiritimatiellia bacterium; assembly: GCA_017457555.1. Taxonomy (GTDB): domain Bacteria; phylum Verrucomicrobiota; class Kiritimatiellia; order RFP12; family DVOR01; genus Spyradenecus. The sequence goes on from JAFTHG010000321.1 coordinate 10,229, forward strand.
ATCACAATCTGCAACGGGCGATCAACTGTAGCATCACCGCTCGGCCAGCACATATAGCTATGGTCAGCCTGAGTCAATGTGAGCGGTGCACACTGCGTCACGGTTGCCTTGGGTAACGCTGCAACACCTTCTGTGGCCTGCGCAAAACAGGTCAAAACGGCACTTCCAAGAAGTGATAATACTAAACGCATCGTTCTCATATGCATTGTTCCTTTACTATAAAA
>JAFTHG010000322.1 GCA_017457555.1 Kiritimatiellia bacterium
CTTAGTTTCAATTACCTTACCTGAAGACCTAACGCATATAGGGGATGCCGCATTTTTTTATTGCTTCGGTTTGACCTCTGTTACAATTCCCTCGAGCGTGACCTCGATTGGGGATTCTGCGTTTTTGAGTTGCGGTTTGACCTCTGTTACAATTCCCTCGAGCGTGACATCAATCGGGGATTCTGCGTTTCGTGGTTGCCGCGGTTTGACCTCTGTTACGATTCTTGGAGAGGTCACAACAATTGGAAATGGCGCATTTGAGAGTATCGCTCCGGAAAAGCTTACTTCTGCTTTTATTCCCGAAGGGATGAAACTTTTTAGGTTAACTTCTTGGACAATCCCGGAAGGCGCAACGGCGATTAAGTATTGCGAACAAACCAAAGGTTCCGAAGATAGCTTTTATTTTATCAGCCGTGATAAGGAAGATTCAATAAATATTCAAATCTCCTCTATCACACTGCCGTCAACCGTAAAAAGTATTGGCAAGGACGTCTTCAGTAAATTTAAGGCGCTGACTTCCATTACTATTCCGGACAGTGTTACAGAAATAGAAGCGAGCGCATTCCGAAATTGTGAAGCGTTAACAACCGTGACTTTACCTAAAGGATTGACAGCAATTAAAGAGTCTACCTTTAGCGAATGTGGGGCGTTAACCTCTATTACCATCCCTGAAGGGGTTACGTCAATTGGCGCGTATGCGTTTGGCGAATGTGGAGCGTTAACCTCTATTACTATCCCTGAAGGGGTTACGTCAATTGGTGACGGTGCTTTCTCTGAATGTTTCAATTTATTTGAGAGGGTTGTTATTCCTTCTACAGTGACTGAGATAGGAGAAGGTGTATTTGCTAGGTGCACCTCTCTCGGCGTGGTGGAGTTCCGATGCCCACCTCCCAAAGCGACACTCTCTCCTTTTCTTGCAGGGCCTTTGGATAACTCCCCCATTTCAATTCAGGGTTTCTATACGTGGGGTAATGCCAGCGCTTGGCGTAAACGACTTGCTTCAGGTAAGTGGCACGGGATTGAAATGTCTATGAAAGGTACTTGGGTTCTTTATTTAGGTGGCATTCTTCTGTTGCTTGCAGGAGGTGCAGGAGGATTTCTCTTCTATAAAAAGCGTAAAGAGGCGCAATCTATTTCAGAATAAGTCCTCTCGTTATGAGTAGACACAATCGAGCCTCTCGGGGAAGCCCGGGTGGCTCGTTTGTGTGAGGGGGCTTGTTGGGGGCTTTTAAATTAAGGTATTGTGGAATCGTTAAAAAAGAGGGGTGGGGTGACACAATGGGGTGGGTTTGTGTTATAATACGCGCCACGTTTACGTTGATTTGAAAGCACTCCAGCTTGCGGACGTAAATGGATCAGGAAACTGTTACGCTAAAATGGAGGCACTCGGATTACCGAAAGAACGTAGCAGTGCACCGCAGTGTACTGCTGTTTTTTTTGCATTCGAGTCCGGAAAGGAACCTATGAGTAAGTTGAATACGCGCCATGTTTATACGTCTGAATCGGTCTCTGAGGGGCATCCCGATAAGGTGGCTGATGCCATTTCAGATGCGGTGTTGGATGCTTGTTTGGCGTTGGATGATCGTGCACATGTGGCGTGTGAAACGGCGGTCGGCACGAATCTGGTGGTGAATCTGGGTGAAATTACCTGCCGTGGTTTTGAAACGGTGAATACAAAGGCTCTCGCCGCTGCGGTGATTCAGCGCATTGGGTATGATGATCCGGCAGAGGGATTTAGTTATCATGACTTTGCGTATGTGAATAATCTGCATGCTCAGTCGCCGGATATCAATCGTGGCGTGGAGCGTGATGACCCAGAGGAGCAGGGAGCGGGTGACCAGGGGATGATGTTTGGTTATGCTACCAATGAGACGCCTGCGTTTCTGCCCTTTCCTTTGGTGGCTTCGCATCGCATTTTGAAGGATTTGGCAACATTGCGTCATCAGGGGACGATTGACTATTTGCGTCCGGATGCCAAGGCGCAGGTGTCGGTGCTTTATGATGGCGGTAAGCCGATTGCAATCACGGATGTGGTCTGTTCGCATCAGACGCGTGATGTGCCGGAAGCGCGCATTCATGCGGACGTGGAGGCGGTAATCCGGGAAACGCTGGCCACAACGGGGCTGCTAACGAATGAAACGCGTTTTCACATTAACCCGACTGGGCGCTTTGTGATTGGCGGACCTGCTGGTGACTCGGGCGTGACGGGACGCAAGATTATCGTGGATACTTACGGTGGCGTGGGGGCTCATGGCGGCGGTGCTTTCTCCGGGAAGGATCCGTCGAAGGTGGACCGTTCGGCAGCGTATTATGCACGCTATGCGGCGAAGAATATCGTTGCGGCAGGGCTTGCGGACAAGTGCGAGATTCAGGTGGCGTATGCTATCGGTGTGGCACGTCCGATGAGTATCAATATCGCAACGTATGGTACGGGTAAGGTGGCAGAAGAGAAGATTGCCGACCTCTTGCTCTCCGGACAAATCTTTGATTTCCGCCCGGCGGCATTGATTCGTGATTTGGATTTGACGCATCCGAAGGGATGGTCGTATTCGGAATGCTGCACGTATGGTCACTTCGGCCATGCGAATGTGCCGTGGGAACGGATTGATCGCGCAGAAGCACTGAAGGCGGCACTGCTGTAAAGCGGTGGGCTCGATGGTTTGACGTAGCGGGGACGGGAAACCGTCCCCGCACTTTTTAGGGGTGGTGGCACCGCGGATGTGCCGGGGGCTGAGTGTGAAGAGGGGGTGTTTGAAAGCGGACGGCTTGATGTTTTTCTGTGAGCGTGCTACAATGGTGCGCATATTCGGGGTGCTACTGGGCACGGTGTCCAGATGCTGAGATGAAACCCGTTAACCTGATCAGGATAATCCCTGCGGAGGCAAATATGGTAATGGAAGAGACCATTTCTAGCGCCATTGTGCGCTCGTTTTTCAAGAAGTTTGAGGATCATTTGGCGGTGGACGTCGGCATTGTGGGTGCCGGGCCATCGGGTTTAGTTGCTGCGAAGTATCTGGCAGATAAGGGTTTCAAGGTGGCGGTGTTTGAGAGCAAACTGGCTCCTGGTGGCGGTACGTGGGGCGGTGGTATGCTTTTCAATGAGGTGGTGGTTCAGGATGATGCATCGGCGATTTTGCATGACTTCAATATCACAACGGTGGATTTGGGCAATGGCTATCACACGTTGGATTCGGTAGAGATGGCCTCCGGATTGATTTTTGGCGTGCGGAAGGCCGGCGCGGTAATCTTCAATACGATGTGTGTGGAGGATATCTGCGTTCGTGAAGGCAAGGTGTGCGGTTTGGTGGTGAACTGGAATCCTGTGCGCCGCTTGGAAATGCACGTGGATCCTGTGGTGGTGACGGCCCGGGCCGTTCTGGATGGCACCGGACATCCCTCGGAGATTGTTCATAAGGCGGTTGATAAGGCTGGGCTTAAGGTGGATTCGCCTACTGGAGGCATCATGGGCGAGAAGCCGATGTGGATGGAGGATGGCGAACGCACAACCGTAATCAATACCAAACGTCTTTATCCGGGGCTTTATGCGTCGGGTATGGCTGCGAATAATGTGCAGGGTGGCTTCCGAATGGGGCCGATCTTTGGCGGGATGTTGAAGTCGGGCAGGAAAGTTGCAGAATTGATTGCAGCGGATTTGCAAGCGTAAAGACGGCTGGTTAGCGTTATGTCAGTCACACCTTTTGGGCTGTATCTCGTGATTACAGACCCCGTTACGTCCTATGAGATGGTCACAGAAGCAGCTGTAAAGGCTGGGTTGCGCTATGTTCAACTGCGGATGAAACGATCGCCACGCGACCAGATTGTTGCAACAGCCCGGCGGATGCGTGCCATCACGCAGGGCTCTGAAACACTGTTTATCGTGAATGATGATCCTGCAATTGCGGTAGAGGCGGGCGCAGATGGCGTTCATTTGGGGCAGGGGGATATGGCCTTGCCGGAGGCTCGGCGATGCTTCCCGGAGTTGCGGATATTCGGTTTGTCCACGCATTCCTACGCTCAAATGGAAGCCGCAAAAGCGGTAATGCCAGACTATGCCGGCGTTGGCCCCGTCTATGCGACGCCAACCAAAGCGATCCCTGATCCTGTTCTTGGTCCGAGTGAAGCTGGCCGGATTGTGCAAGCCTCGCCGTGGCCGACAGTGGCGATTGGGGGAATTGATGAGGTTCGGTTGCCGGAAGTCATTCAGGCTGGTGCAATCAACTTCTCGGTCGTTCGCGCCGTTTGTCAATCGCCCGACCCTTATGCGGCGATTTGTCGGTTGCAAACCATTTGGCGCGAGGCGTATGTGACACGTCACGGCACATTAGACGCCTAAAAAGCCACCATCATACAACCTTATTTTCCCATTGCCACAGGCCGCTCGTTGCATTATACGATCGTATGACGTGAATCGCAAAAGGCTCGTTATGCGTCTTGTATGGCGCATTGATGCTTCATACGACCCGAAGGGTAAGCCGTTGCAGGTGCTGAATGTGGCTTGCGCGGTTTTATTTTAGAGAGAGAAGAGTACGCATTAAAACAGCATCGTTCGTCTCTTATTCGGTTGCCATCTTCAAGTTGAATGCTTTGATCATCCGTTATCAGACTGTGTTGTGGCCTTTTCTGGCAGTCGTCCCCAATTCAGTTTAAGTCTATCTTTTGTTTGATTGACACCGAAACATTGGCTGAAGAAAGATAGAATTCTCTTTCGTGTCTACGGATGTTTTGCACGAAGCGTTATCTTCCGGTAACGCAAATGAATCGTAATCTGACGGGGCATAATGGAGACTTAAATGGCAACGCAATTTCAATGAGTTATGACATGACGTTGTGTAGGCTTGTTGAAGAGTTGTGATTGATTTTTCAATGACTTACGACATTTTAAAAAGTTTGTTTGCAAAAAGTGTTGACGTGGAGGAGCTTTTGCGGTATCTTATACGCCACTTTCTCTGCCATTGGGGGCATTGAAGCGCATTTCTAAACACAACAAAGGACACATCCCATGGAAGCATATGCAGTCGTTGAGGCCGGTGGCGTCCAGTGCCGTGTGACGGTTGGCACCGTGATTGAAGTCAACCGCATGGCTGGCGAAGCTGGTACTGACATTGAGCTTACCTCTGTGCTCGCATTGAACGTTGGTGACGAACTCAAGATCGGCATGCCGACGGTTGAAGGTGCAAAGGTCGTTGCAACAGTTTTGGGCCACAAGCGTGGCGATAAGCTGATTCATTTCCGCAAGAACCGCCGTAAAGGTTATGAACGCCGCGTCGGTCACCGTCAGGAATTGACGGTTCTCAAGATTAAATCCATTGCTTAATTTCCGGAAAGGATAAACTATCATGGCAGGTAGCACTGGTAATGGCCGCGACAGTAATTCCAAGCGTCTCGGTGTCAAGCGTTATGCCGGTCAGGTCGTAACCGCCGGATCCATTATCGTTCGCCAGCGTGGCACCAAGTTTGCACCGGGTGCAAATGTGGGTTGCGGTCGCGACTTCACGCTTTTCGCGTTGATTGACGGCGTTGTCGAGTTCCAGAAGAACGGCAAAGTCGTTGCTGTGAAGCCCCTTCCTGAAGTGGCTGAATAATTTTTAGAGATTGAACTCAAGGTAGAAACGGTGAAGACCAGAACCTTTGTAGATTCGGCAGTGGCTGAGGTCCGCGCAGGACGTGGTGGAGATGGAAGCGGAAGTTTCCGTCGTGAATCACACGTTCCAGAGGGCGGTCCAGACGGAGGTGACGGTGGTCGTGGCGGTAATGTCATTGTGCGTGCCAGCACGCATGCTGATAGTCTGTTGCGCGTTTTCTACGAACCGCGTTTATTTGCGGAAAACGGTGTGAACGGTACCGGACAGAAGATGCATGGTCGCAATGGGGAAGACCTGATTGTTGACGTGCCTTGCGGAACCGAAGTTTACAATCTGGACACTGAAGCCTTCTTGGGCGAAGTGTTGGAACATGGTGATGAACTCGTGATCGCTAAAGGTGGTCGCGGTGGCTGGGGTAATGTTCATTTCAAGAGCTCGGTTAATCAGGCTCCTGAAAAGTTTATCCCCGGTGATGAAGGTGAAGCATTCTCGGCTCGTTTTGAACTCAAGACGATTGCCGATGCAGGCTTGGTTGGTTTCCCGAATGCTGGAAAGTCTTCCTTGCTGGCTGCGATGAGTGCTGCTCGCCCGAAAATTGCCAACTATCCCTTTACAACGCTTCATCCAATTGTCGGAACGGTGGTTTATGAGGATTACGCAACGTTACGCGTGGCGGACATCCCCGGAATCATCGAAGGTGCAGCAGATGGTGTAGGGCTGGGATTAACATTCCTGCGCCACATCTCACGTTCAAAGATGTTGGTCTATGTATTGGACATGGCGGATACCGAGAATCTTCCCGAGAATGCGTATCGCGTTTTGCGGGCAGAGGTGGAAAACTATGATCCGGAGTTGGCACAGCGCCCTGCGTTGGTCATCGCTAATAAGATGGACGAACCTGCTGCACAGGAACATTACGATACGTTTGTCGCAGAAACAGGCATTACGCCGTTGCGCCTTTCTCTTGTGGAGGAAGGTAAGCCAGGCTTGGATGCTGTGCGTGCGGCATTGCGTAAAGAATTGAATCCGCAGGCAAAAGGTCAGTCCAAGCGCGAGGCAAAGCCTCGTCAGGAAGTCGATCACACTGAAGTTTCGGCAGAGCGTTTTCGAATGGCTACGTTTTTGAAGCCTTGAACAATCTCAATCACGTTTTAATTCTAAGGAGAACACACTATGTCTCGTATCTGTGAAGTTTGCGGCAAGAAGCCGATGGTTGGCAACCGCATTGTGCGTCACGGTTTGAAGAAGGCCAAAGGCGGCATCGGTTTGCACACGACCGGTATCTCGAAGCGTCGCTTTGAGCCCAACTTGATGAATGTGCACGTTCGCAAGCCAAACGGCCAGACCTGCCACATGAAGGTTTGCGCTGCTTGCTTGAAGGCTGGTCGCATCACCCAGGCGTAAGGTTGTGACCTTTACAAAAAGGACAGGCGGTACTCATCGTACTGCCTGTTTTTTATTTTGTAAAGGAATGTATAAAATCGCTGAGATAATCAGACAGAATATTTTATTACCTTGTTTTCCTTTTTGCTGATGGAGAGGGTGAGAGGGATAACCTGATGGAAGAGGCTCACGCGTCGTAGAGGTGCTTTGTTTAAACGAAACGAGCCTCCAGAAAGGAGGCTCGTTTTCTTTTAAGCAGAAATATGTTTATGCTACACCATGCTTGGAGGCATTTGCGTAGAAGTCCAAGAGGTGCTTGATTTCCGGGCATTGCGGCAATTCTGTTGCCACACGTTCCAGTGCGACAGCGCGCGGCAGACCTTCGGAGTAAATGATCTGATAGGCGTCTTTGAGTGCACCGAAAGCTTCGCTGGTGAAGTTTTCCGGGTGACGACGGATGGCTACTGAGTTGAGACCACGGACAACAAGATTGTCTACGCCCATCGTCAACATATAGGGAGGCGCATCCTTACGCAGATGTGTGCCGCCACCGACCATTGCGAAGGAGCCCACGTGGGTGAATTGCAGAATGGCGGTGGTGCCACCAATAATCGCATGGTCTTCAATGATGCATTCGCCTGCAATCTGGACGCCGTTGGACATAATGATGTGATTGCCGAGCACACAACCGTGTGCGATGTGGCAATAGGCCATAATCAAGCAGTCAGATCCGATGACGGTCTTTGTGCCATCCATCGTGCCTAAGTGAATGGTGGCGCATTCACGGATGACCGTGCGGTCGCCGATTTCCACATAGGTGATATTACCGGGTTTCCACTTCAAGTCTTGTGTCTTCATGCCAACGCAAGCCTGAGGAAAGATTTCGCAATCTTCACCGATGGTGGTGTGTCCTTCCACGGTCGCATGGTGGTGCAACTTGGTGCCGCGGCCAATGGTAACGTCTGGACCAACATAAGCAAAAGGCCCAACTTCAGCGTCGGGATGAATCTTTGCACCTTCGCAAATGAATGCAAGTGGATGGATAGCCATAGCGAACTCCTTACTGATTTTTAGGGATAAGAATACACGCGGAACCGACGCAAATTGCAACCGGTAACCAGACGATAAGCCAGGGGAATGCGGCGGGTTTGGTTGCAAGAGCTTCAGAGAGCAGAATAAAGAGGAAGAAGGCGATGCCGATGGCCAATCCCATCACCATGCCTTTTGAGGATTCTTTACGCTGCGCCTGACAACCAAGCGGTACGCCGACAAGGACAAAACAGAAAGAGGAGAGTGCCCAAACCAGACGATAATTCAGCAGGAATTTGAGGCGGCAGTGCCACTTTTCTGCAGCCTTTTCACTGATAACGGGAGCCACTTCCTGGGGTGGTTGTGTTGTGATATCAGCATTGGCTTGCGTAGATTGCGTCGGATTTGAAGTATCAGGTGTGGCTGCAACCTGTTGCGTCGGTGCAACAACAGGTTCAGAAGAGGCAGGGCTCTTTGGAGCATTGCGAGCTAAGTCTAACTGTTCCTTGGCTTCACGCACACGCAGACAGAGTTCCTCAAAGTCATAATCTTTAGGCTTCTTTAGATACTTTTTGGTGCGCGATACCACGTCTTGGCAGCGATAGGTAAATTCATCAAAGACGGCAGTGCCGACTAACCCTTCGTCAGGAGGTGTGACTGTAGCATCAAAGAGCGTGAAGACCAAGTCACTCCCTTCGGCGCGCATGTGGGCAGTATCAGCATGGATTTCGCGTAAAAAGCCATCGCGCCGATCAATCGCCAGAAGGTTGTAAAGCGCCGTATAACCCCGTCCATCGGTATCTTTCATGTCGGATTTACGGTCACAGAATACAGCCAAATTGTCAATTTCATCAATAAAACGGCCGGGTTCCATCAATTGAACCCCTGCATCAATTGCCAAACGATTGGCAATTGTGCGGCGAACGTAATGGCCGCGTGGCATAGCATAGTTTTGCAGGTAAAAGCCTAAAATCGAACACAGAATCGCAACAATCAGTGGCCCACGCATAATGGAGAGGAAACTGATACCGCAGGCTTTCATTGCGGCGACTTCACTGTCTGTGGACATGCGTCCAAAGACCAGCAGGGAGGCGACCATCAGTGCCAGAGGAATGGTGAACCCGAGTACTTCGGGAAGTGAGGCCGCTAAATATTGAACAACCAATCCAGCCGATGCCCCACGCATGACGAATTGGAAAACTTGGAAGAGAAAACCAACGGAGAGCACAAAGGTTAGCACTAAACCCGTTAATCCTGCAGCGACTAAAAAGGAACGTAGGATGTAACGCTGTAGTGTGCCCATAATGCTCTCCGTGAGGCCGTTAGAGAACATTCAGGGCGCAAGGTGCGCCCTGAATGGATAAATTACTTCGCAGCGCGAATTTTGGCGCGCGTAGCTTCGTCAACACCGCGGATGACGACTTCGGTGCGGCGGTTGGAAGGCGTGCCTTCGTCCAGGTTCACCGGATCCTTGGGCTGATCGAAGGAGTGACCAGCAGCTTTCATGCGGTCAGCCGGGATGCCCTTGGTGCTGAGGTAGGTGAGCACGCTCTTGGCACGAGCTTCAGAGAGCTCCTGGTTGTAAGCGTGATCCGAACCGTGCTGGCGATCAGCGTGCCCATCGATGGTGACATAGGCTTCCGGATTCGCTTCGAATGCGAGCTTCATGATGCGGAGGAGTTCATCAAGTGCCGGATAGTTGGCCGGTTCAATGATGGAGGTGTCCTTGGCATACTGGAGGCGGAGTTCCAACTTCATTTCGTCCACAGAACCTTCCGGGGTCACGTCAACGAGCGTTGCGCTGTGTTCGGAAGCTTCGTCATAAGCAGCGGCACCAGCTTCAATTGCTGCGGGCTCAGCGATGGGCTGAAGCGTGTCAGCAGAGGAGGTGCTCTTACCGTCCATATAATAGATGAGACCGATGTCAGCGGTGGTGTAGCTGAGGAATTCATCCGTTAAAGCGACGTGATAACGGATGTCACCGCGGAGGGAGAGGTCTTCGTTGATGTGCCAGAATGCACCAACGCCAGCCTGTGCGAAGACGTGAGAGTCCACGTCATCCTGCCAAGCAGGTGTGCCGGTGGTCTTGAGGTAACCCACGCCAGCGGCGAGGTAGGGGTCAAACGTGGCATAGCGATCAAAGTGATAGAGGGCTTCTGCACCGATGCCGAGCACGTTTTCTTCCTGAGTCTTGTCCGATTCGCGGATGCGACCGAACATACCGTAACCTTCAACCGACCAGGGGCTGTCAGCGAAATCATAGCCGAGGCGCAAGATCACGAAAGGCTGGATGCCGCGAACCTTCGAGCCGGGTTCCGGGGAAGCGGTGCGGTGAATGCGCATGCCACTCACGCCAGCGCCGATGTAAAAGCGGCTTTCGTTGCTTTCATCTTCATCAGAGATTGCGACCGGACGGTCGTCCTTTTCTGCGACAACGGGACCCTGAGTTTGGGTTGCTTCCTGAGCGGTCAAGAGACCTGCGAAGCCGAGGACAGTGGCAAGGAGCCAGAGTTGTTTCATGGTGTAGTACCTTTCAGTAGTTGATTCCTCAATTGAGTGTCGGGAATCGGGTAACATAAGACGCGCCAATGGGACGCGGTGTTAATCAGTGTTTTACAAAAGGTGACAACGCGCGCATCTCTGCGACCACTTCTGGGACGTGATGCAACGTGATGTCGATTTCCTCTTCTGTTGTATAACGACTGAGGGAAAAACGAATTGATCCATGCACGGCTGTAAAGGGAACACCCATCGCACGGATAACGTGACTAGGCTCCAAACTGCCTGCGGCACAGGCAGAACCGGAGCTGGCGCAAATCCCACGATCACTCAAGTGATAAAGCACGCTTTCACCCTCAATGTACTCAAAGGAGATATTGAGCGTGTTCGGCACGCGGGCGTTGCGCTCGCGACAGCCATTGACACGGCTGTCGGGACATGTGGCGAGCAAACCGGCTTCCAGTTTGTCGCGTAAGTGAAGTATACGATTCTCAGATCCATCTGAAAGCGCAGCAGTTGCGAGTTCGCAAGCCTTTGCCATGCCGATGATGTAGGGGACGTTTTCGGTGCCCCCGCGGCGACCGCGCTCCTGATGTCCTCCGAGAATAAGGGGTTTAATGCGTGTGCCTCGGCGCACATAAAGTACACCGATGCCTTTCGGTGCGTGCATTTTGTGACCTGCAATGGTCAGCAAATCCACGGGCACTTGACGCACGTCAATGGGTAATTTGCCGGCAGCTTGCACGGCATCGGTATGAACCGTTGCGCCTGCGGCTTTACCCATCTCTGCGATTTGTTGGATAGGGAAAATGATGCCTGTTTCATTGTTTGCCCACATCACGGAAACCAATTTTGGGCCCGGCGTGGCTTCAAGTGCGGCAGCGTAAGCCTCCATATCAAAGAGACCTTCGCCATTGACGCCAATTTCAATCACATTGTGGCCTTGCTCACGCAGACGTAAGCAGGGACCTAAAACAGCAGGATGTTCTACACGGCTGGTAATAACTGTGCCGGGTTGTCCCCAAGCAGCCGTGACGCCAAGAATCGCGTGATTATCTGCTTCTGTAGCACACCCTTCAAAGAGAATTTCTTCTGGACGCTCTGCGCCCAGAAATGCGGCAACCGTCTCCCGTGCCTGTGCTATTGGACGCGCGACACTGCCACCAAACGCATGCATACTCGAAGGATTGCCCCACGCCTCCGAGAGGTAGGGCACCATCGCTTCGACTACTTCCGGAGCGGGCTTGGTGGTTGCGTTATTGTCCAAGTAAATGAGAGGTCGCATGGTTACTCCATGACTACGGTAATAGCCGGATCAACAAATTCGTGTAATGCGGTGGCAATTAAATTGTCGCGCGTCAGTGCGGCACTGCGGCATCCGGCACACATCCCACGGAAAGAAATCCGCACGATATCACCATCTACGTCAATTAATTCCACATCGCCACCGTCCTTACGCAAGGTCGGGCGAACCTGCTCTTCAAGGGTCTGCTCAATCAACTTGATCTTCTGGAGCACGGTCATCTTCTTCGGTACGGCCACGGGCACATTTTCAGCGGCGGCGGTGTGATTGACCTCGTCAACAATTTCCTGGATGCGGTCACGGCACATGCCGCAGCCACCACCAGCCTTGCAATAATTGGCCACTTCTTCTACTGAATGAAGGTTGTTCTCGCGCGTCACGCGCTCAATTTCTTCACGCGAAACGCCGAAACAGGAGCAAACGATTTCTTCATGCACCTGTACCACACTCTCTTCACCGGTACGATAGTTGTGAATCGCCGCTTCCAAGGCTTCCTTGCCCATAACGGAGCAGTGCATTTTCTGGTCTGGTAAACCGCCCAAATAGGCTGCAATTTCGCGGTTGGTAATCTTCTCGGCTTCTTCCAACGTCTTGCCGATAACCATTTCGGTCAGCGCCGAACTGGAGGCTACGGCACTTGCACATCCAAAAGTCTGAAATTGTGCGTCAGCAATTTTACCATCCGGACCCAACTTGAACATAAAGGTCAACGCGTCACCACACGCCAACGACCCGACGGTAGCTTTACCGTCCGGATTGTCAATCGTTCCGACGTTGCGCGGATGACGAAAATGGTCCATTACCTGGTCTGTATAATCCCACATGGGAGTATCCTTTCACTGCCATAAGAGGCGGCAATTGATATTAACGCCACACATTATAGCATAGTTTCAGTAAAAAATGTCAGTTTTTTGAAAACCTATTTATAATAGTAAGTAAGAAAGTAAGTAAGAAAGCATAACGCAGGGATGAGCAGAC
>JAFTHG010000035.1 GCA_017457555.1 Kiritimatiellia bacterium
CCTAACACCGGAACCGCGTCAGCATCTGTCACCAACATAACGCCGACAAGCCCCATCGTAGCGATAATTCCCAGCCCGGAAGAGAGCCCATCCAAACCATCAATGAGATTAAACGCATTGATGACGCCGATATACCACACCAACGTCAGCGGCACATAGGCCCAAGGTGACAGCGTCCACGCGCCCCAAGCGAGTGGCAGAATCAGCCGAGCTCCGCCCCAACAGAGCACACCTGCCGCCAGAATTTGAGCGATTAACTTCCAAATCGGCGAAATGCCCCGTAAGTCATCCACTAAACCTGCGACACCTAAAATCACCGTCCCGGCCAAGAACCAGGGTAAGATTGTCGCAAAGGGTGACGCCGGAAGCGTCGCAGGAAAACACCATGCAGCCACACCCAGCGTCAATAAAAACGCCAATATGACTGCCACCCCACCCCCACGCGGAATGGGAATGCGGTTAATACGCCGTGCATCGGGTTGATCCACGGCCCCCAAACGCCGCATCATCCCTCGGACAAGTGGCGTCAAGACAAGCGTCAGCACTCCGGAAATTGCCAGCAGTACCAACGGAATTGCCAGATTCTTTAACATAGTGAGTCCATTATTTGTAATATTTCATCCATTGTTTCCGGCCGGAGATTCCGTCCGGAAGGCAGACAAAGCCCGCACCTGAAGAGCTCGTCTGAAATTCCTGAAAGGACCGCATCGCACGTTTGGAAGACGGGTTGTAAATGCATTGGCTTCCAGAGTGGGCGCGCTTCAATCCCTGCTGCTGCCAGAGCCTCAACCGCTTTAACCGGGTCAATCCCCTGAAGCGTGACCACCGTTAACCACCGATTTGGCACACCATACGCCGCCGTCGGCATCATTGCAGCCCATGGACGGTCTGCCAAACGTGCTTGCCACGCCGCCCAAACAGCAGCTTTATCCCGTAAAGCATCCGTCAAATGACGCAATTGCCCCACGCCTATCGCTGCTGCGATATTGCTCATTCGCCCCTGTGTCCCCACGCGGCAATGTTCGTACCACGGATAAGCTTCGCGTGCCTGTGCCGATAACTTCCGACACAACGCCACCAAAGCTTCATCATCCGAGAGCAACATGCCGCCGCCACCGGTCGTAATGATCTTGTTTCCATTAAAAGAATAAATCGCTGCCCACGCACCTTTACCGGAAGCACGCCCGCGATAGGTCGCGCCTACGCTCTCAGCAGCATCCACAATCAATTTCGTGCCGTAGGTTTTGCACACCGATGCAAGCGCATCAATATCGCAACTCTGCCCGTAAAGATCCGTTACAATCACCGCTTTCGCCTGCGGATAACGTTGCAACGCCACCTCCAGCAACTGCGGATCCATACACCATGTCTGCGGATCCGAGTCTACAAAAACAGGCTCTGCACCCATTGTCACAAAGGCACCTAACGACCCTATAAAGGTTAAGTCACTGACAATGATTTTATCACCTGTGCGAATCTCCAACGCTCGCGCCAGAAGATCTAATGCAAGCGTACCGGAAGCTGTCGCCAACGTCTTCCGGAAGCCGAAACAATCTGCAGCTTCCTTCTCCAGAAGATCCACCATCGGGCCACAGGGAGCAATATAACCGGAATCAAAGGCCTCCGCCACCAGACGTCGTTCAACGTCATCATTCATCACAGGAGGTGAGAGGAAGACCTTCATAACAGTGACCTTACGATTGAGAAGAAGCCTTTGCAGAAGCTTTTTCAGCTGATTGCTTCGGTGGTAAAGGCTTTGCGTCTGGAGTTTTAGGCGTCAACTTCCCCTTAGGTTTGCGGAAAGAGTAGAAAAGAATGCCCAGCCATTCCTTTGTGTACACCATCGACTGCATTCCGGCATGGAAGGAGGGCAACTCCTGCCAAACTGGTGTTACGGGTTGTAACGCCTTTGCAAGCGTCGCTTCTGTGTCACAACTCACCGGAATGACCTCAATATCTCCTCCCTGAAAGAGCATCATTGATCGCGGCAGATGCCACGAAGAGGTGACAAGTAAGATTTTCCGACACTTCCGCGCCTGCAACAGCTGATAGGTGAAATCAGCATTCTCGGCCGTATCACGGGCCTTTTGTTCGCACAAAATAGCAGATGATGGTACGCCGAAAGTTTCCAACATCACCTTTTCGGCTTCAGTGGCAGATTCGCCGGTTGGGACAATTACGGGAGCCTTTCCTGCCTTCCAAAGACGGAACGCCATCACCGTCCGGTCGGCAGCTGCGTAACATTCCGGATAGGGAAGTCCCGGCAAGACCTTTCCCAGACCGCCGCCCAACAGCACAATCGCATCGGCTTTGGGAATCGTAGAGAGCGCTTGCGGCGGATAGCGTTTTTCAAGGGAAGTGCCCAATGTTTGCGCCGTCCAGGGTAACATTGTAATTACCAGCAACGCATCTAAAAGCAACAAGAGAATCGCTGGCTTCACCTGTTTCCGCCACATCAGCCAGCCTGCGACCAGAGCCATCCCAACCAAAACAATTGTGGAAGGCAAGCACAACCATAAAATCCACTTAAAGAGCGCAAACATCAGGTGTTCCTTTCACGGATACGGTGCAACAGCACGGCCAAAGCGACAGCCAAATCTTCCCGCTGTACTAAGACATCATCCGGCACATCCAATTGTGCAGGGGTGAAATTCCAAATGGCACGAATCCCACCGGCAACCATTTGCTCGGCCACACGCTGTGCTTTATCTGCCGGGACTGCCAAAATACCCAGAGTCGCATTCAGGCGCAAGACTGTTTCTGTCAGCGTATGCACGGGAAAGATTGGCGTACCCGACAGGATGAGATTACATCGTTCTGGTGCCGCATCAAATCCCGCCGCAATCAAGAGTCCCTGTTTGCGAAATCCGGGATAAGAGAGCAGTGCAGACCCCAATTTTCCAACGCCGGCAAGCACGGCCACATGTTCATCATCTGCTCCAGTAAGACGTTCAATCGCAGGAATAAGAAGTTCAATCGGGAACCCTAGGCGTGGCGTACCACGTACGCCCGTTCGAGCCAAATCCTTCCGCACGACAATCGATTCAAATCCCAACGTTGCTGCGAGATTTGCACCGGAGGCATACTGATGACCTTCCGCTTGCAACTGACGTAATGCACGGAGATAGAGCGACAATCGCTGAAGAATACCGGTTCCAAATTTACTCATACGCTACCTGCTGAACCAATTGGAAATGAAAGTCCAAAAGATAACAGGCGCGACAGGCACTCTGCCAGTCACGCCTATAGAATTACGCTTCCGCCGTTTCGACAGGCGTTTCCGCTTCCGGGGCCGCCTCTGCTAATGGCTTACCGATATCATAACCCAGCAAGCGGCAGTCCAATGCGCCATTCTTGAATTCCAAAATCTGCTTTGTTTGCAACCGGATCCGCAGCGATAAGGGTTTAGACGAAGTAATCATCCACGCCTCCCACCCCTGCGGCACGGTGTTTCTCAGCCAGTCACTTACGCCATCATAGAGCGGTTCCAGTGCGGCTTCATCTTCCAAACGTTCACCGTAGGGCGGATTCATGAAAATTACACCTGGGGTCATCGGCAGTTGTGCATCCGAATAGTCATCCACGAAGAACTTCACATTGTGCCCGACACCGGCGGCATTTGCATTGCGCTCGGAAATTTCCACAGCCTTTTCTTCCCAGTCCACACCGATAATCATCGGCACTTCCGGCGAATCATAGGCGCGTTCTTCCAACTTTGCCTGCGATATCATTTCACGCCAAATATCCAAAGGCGAAGCACCGATACGACGCCGTGCGCTCACGCCGGCCTTTTCTCCGGGAATGATGGACGTCCAGCCCTTCAAGTGCATAAAAGCAAAGTCACTCCGAAGCATCCCCGGCAGAATACGACGGGCCATCATTGCCGCTTCAATCGCCGGCGTTCCCGATCCGCTGAAGGGTACCACTAGAGGTTTCTGACAATCCCATCCGGTTGCCATAATGCACGCAGCGGCCAAGGCTTCCTGCATCGGTGCAAGCCAACCTTCCTTGCGATAGCCGCGACGGGAAAGCGAATTGCCCGATGTATCAATATAAATTTTGGCATGGGAGCCTTCCCACCAGAGATAAACCGCTGCACCGGGTGTTCCCTCTGCCATACGGGCACTGAATGTACGCTCAAAGCGTTTTTTGAGCACCATCAGGTCCAACTTCGGCAGATAAAGCGAACCCGACATCAAATCATAGCCGTCCACTTCAATGAGTAATTCGGCACGTTCCTGTTCTTCCGGAAGCGTATTCAGCCAATCTTCCAGCACCGCGCGAATCACACGCAATGCCGATCGCAATGGTGTTGGCTTGCTATAAAGAATCTGCCCTTCAGCTTCCACGCGCACTGGCACTGCGCCACTGACATTCGGTCGGCGGCCACATTTGGCACGCATACGGTCAACAATGGCATCCTTCAGGCGCAGCGTCGGCATACGTGAATCCTGCACCGTGTCATTTTTCGTGACATTATTCACAAAAAAGGCTTCATCCACGTTGAGAATCTGCTCCCAAGGTGCGTAATAGGCCAAGTCATACAAATCATTCAGATTGCGACAGCGCGTATCCTGCACAAAGGGCCACAACACACGTTGCGCTGTGCGGAGTGAGAGGTTCAGACGCAAGATATCACGACAGGCATTCTGTGCACGAATACCCACCATCGTGTCATTTGAACCGAGAATCTCGTACCCGAGTTCTATCAATTCCTGTTTCAAAAACGGCACAATCCCTTTGCCGCAAGTAATCGCTAATGTTGTCGGATCTGTCCACAAATTACGCATGAGGTGTTTCCTCCTCGGGAATAGTTACACTTCGTAAACTTCGTTCAAGGGCTCCGGCGCGAGTGCGGGCTTCCGCCAACTTCTTGGCTGCGGCTTCGATTTTATCTGCCACAGCATCACAGTCCTTGAGATAATCATCAATGTGTTTTTTGGCCTTAATCAGCAAATCCCAAGCCTTTGCGGATTGCTTTTGCACAGCCAGAGTGCGAAATCCCATTTGCAACGCATTAAAGAGCGCGGCAAGGGTTTGAGGCCCTGCCAAAATGATGTGTTTCCGTCGCAAATCTGCTTGCAACGTCACATCCCCGGCCACCTCCAGAAAGAGTCCTTCTGTCGGCAAGAACAGAATGGCGAAATCGGTCGTATACGGCGGCACGACATACTCCGCCACCTGACTCGCAAAGGTCTTAACACGGTTCAACAATGTCTTGCGGCATTCCGCCGCCATCGCTTCATCTGTCGCAGCCAAAAGGCGTTCGTAATCTTCCAGAGGGAACTTGGAGTCAATTGGCAACCAGAGTTTCTTGCCATCCTCCTGCCCCGGCAACACCAAGGCGAATTCGACCACCTTTTGCGAGCGGGGATTCGGCTTGACATTCTTCTCATACTGCCCCGGCACAAAGAGATCGGCTAACAGACGCTCCAAGAGCATTTCGCCCCAAGCACCACGCATCTTGACATTCGCCAGCAACGTGTTGAACCGCTGCACACCCTCGCCTAACCGCTGCATCCCGTCGTGGATGCCGCCCATCGCTGTCAAGCTGTCACGCACAGCTTTTAAGTGCGTTTCCAACTGACGTGCATTTTCTTCAAAACGCATCTTCAGCGCTGTAGAGAGTTCGGTACGCTGAGCACGGGAGATTTCATCCTCTTTCAATTCCAAAGAGGTCAACCGTTGCGTCATATGTTCCAACAGGCGACGCTCGGAATTCGCCAAAAGTTCAGGAGTCAAACACTCCGGCAAGGCTTCTCGTGTGAGCGGTTCAGGGCGTTGAAGCAATTTAAGCAATAGCATGATTACGGCGCCAAGCAGCGCCATAATCACGAGAGATAAAACTAAAATCAACGTACTCATCACGCTTGCTTCACATTACGCCATTGCCGCAGCCAAGGCCTTGGCAAAGCCTGAGCACGATACTTCCGTGGCATCCGGCATCAATCGGGCAAAATCATAGGTCACCGTCTTGTCGGCAATGACCTTATCCATCGCCTCGATAATCTTGTCCGCAGCTTCCGTCCAGCCCATATAGCGCAACATCATTTCACCGGAAAGGATGAGCGATCCCGGATTTACCTTGTCCAAGCCAGCATACTTCGGCGCCGTGCCATGCGTTGCTTCAAAGACCGCCACGCCCGTGGTATTGTTGATATTTGCTCCGGGAGCAATACCGATACCGCCCACGCATGCCGCCAGCGCATCCGACACATAGTCACCATTCAGATTGAGCGTCGCAATCACGTCATACTCTGCCGGACGCGTCAGAATCTGCTGCAGGAAGGCATCGCAAATGCAATCCTTGATGATAATTTCCTTACCCGTCTTCGGATTCTTCAGCGAACACCACGGACCATCACCAATCACCGTTGCACCATATTCGCGCTTGGCCAGAGCATAACCCCAATCACGGAAAGCACCTTCCGTAAACTTCTGGATATTGCCCTTGTGAACAAAGGTCACCGAGGCGCGATCATTTTCAATTGCGTAATCGATCGCTGCCTTGATCAAACGTTCGCTGCCCTCCAGCGACACCGGCTTAATGCCGATTGACGAACTCTCCGGGAAACGGATCTTCTTAACCCCCATCTCCTGCGTCAAGAAATCAATCACCTTTTTCGCTTCAGGCGTACCATTCATCCATTCAATGCCGGCATAGATATCCTCCGTGTTCTCACGGAAGATGACCATATCGGTCAATTCCGGATGCAACACTGGAGAAGGAACACCCTTAAACCAACGCACCGGGCGCAGGCACACATAGAGATCCAACAACTGACGCATCGCCACATTGATTGAGCGGATGCCACCGCCCACCGGCGTCGTCAAAGGTCCCTTAATTGAAACGAGATAATCACGGCATGCCTCAACCGTTTCCTCCGGCAACCACGTATTCGGACCATACACCGCATTGGACTTCTCACCGGCATAAACTTCCATCCAGGCGATCTTACGCGAATCCCCATACGCCGCTTTCACCGCCGCATCCCACACAATCATCGCAGCCGCAGTGATATCCGGACCGGTACCATCACCCTCCACATAGGGAATAATCGGAAAATTCGGAACATTTAACTTGCCATCTGCCCCCATCGTAATCTTTTCACCAAAGGCAGGCTTTACAATTTTCGTCTCTTGCATCGTCGTATTAACCTCGTTTACAGGTACAAAAAGGAATCTAAAAGAACAAAATCTCCCCTATTATATCAATTTTCTGCCGCATTGTATCATAGATACAAGAAAAAAGGCTCGCTCGGAATATTGCACAATATAACCGCAAGAATAAGAGGGCTTCTTTTCCAAAGAAGGTCTGTAAAAAGGAAAAGGAAGAGGTAATGACTCTTCCCCCTCCAAGGGTTGGCAAGGACGTTTAAGCGTCCTGCATGAGGGGTGTGCATCACCCCTTATTTGACATACCGCAAATCACCCCTGAAAAACAGCCTTAACCGACAAACCTCTCACCCTTCTTTCCTGCCGCTCCGCTATGGAGATGATAGCACAGGTGGGTAACAATGGCAAATGGCGTGGACGTGTTTAGGTGAAGTTATCAACAATTTTAAGGCGAAAATGCACCCTTTTTGGGTCAAAATGTCAGCGAAAAGGCAGGTCAATTTCAGCGTAAGTGAAGCGCAATTTCGCTGAAATCACCACCTGTCTTTCAGCGAAATTGGAGTTATTAACAGGCAAAATCTGTTGATAACTCGGTCACTTTA
>JAFTHG010000036.1 GCA_017457555.1 Kiritimatiellia bacterium
AAAAAAGAAATGCAGTCAATCTGTCTCGGACGGAGTGAGCTGCATTTCCTTTAGCGTCTTTGCGGTGAAAATAGGTGGCACGTCGTGGGACTGTCAGTGTGGGCGGCTGCGCCGCAGGACTGCCAGGCAGGAAGAAAGCATAAAATACTAACCAACAATCGTAACAGTTGTACGCAGGATGACAAAAAATACATAGCTATTTCAATTTTTATTGCAATGAAAAAAACGCCTTTGTTACTATTATTTGTTGTATGAGTTAATAACCATTGAATGGAGTTTGGCTATGCGCTCAAAACTACTCCTGTCACTTTGTTCTTTGCTGGCGCTTGGAACACTCTTTGCGGCAGATGAAGCCGTATCCATTTCACAGTCGGTCACCATTACAAAGGGCTGGAATGCCATTTACATTAATGTCATTCCTCAGCACTCGGCCGATGAACTCTTTGAATCGTGGCCGACGGACTCCATCTCGGTGTATCGCACAATCAGCGTCAATGATATTGGCGCATTGCAGAATGGCTCAACAACACCGCCAACGCGTTACGCTGTGTGGCATCGTGACAATGCCACGGCTTCCTCTTTTGTGACGCTACCCGGTGATAGTGTATTGGTCTTCAAGGCGAGCGACAATTACTCCACCACCGTCACTGGTACACCGATTGCCCGACAGATGATTTGGGAAAATGGAGCAACTGCGACGAACTACTTCGGCATTTCCGCCGGAAGCGCAGAGCCGACTATCGCGGACTATTTTTCCGGATTACCAACAGAAGCCTCTGTCACCTACCAAATGTTGAGCGGTACAGAGGACGTACCCAAGTTGATTGCCCGTTCATCAACGACGAAATTAAAATCCGGCAATGCGTTGCTTATCCAGAATGTGAAATCAGGGATCTGGTCTGGTGTGTTCAGTTTGACGCCACGTTACGGTGTTGATTTTGGTGCACACCAAACGGTTTCCTCGCTTTCAATTACCAATCGTTCCTTAACCAAACAAACGATCTCTGTAACGCTGAATGGCAAAGATGGCACCGGCTCCCCCGCGCTCCAACTCTACTATTGCGATACATTGCAGATGGATGCTGATGCCTGGCAGGAACTGACAGCGAGCACCCCCATTTCAAAGGAATTAGCCCCTGACGAAACGTGGTATCTGACGCTGGGATTAGATCGCCGTGGATTTGATGGAAGCGGCGAAGTGCGGGCCGGTGTGCTCACCGTTGCGAGTGGTGCCAACGCCTACCATCAGGAGCAAATCCCGATTATTGCCAAGGCGTATACGCTGCAATCTGAGATTGATGGTAAGAAATGGCCCAACGGCCTTTGGCTTTTAGAAGCGCAAATGGACACCGTAACACGCATTGTTTCCACAGATGGATCGGTTGAACACGATACGCCGACCGCCTCAAAGATGCCCGTACGCCTTTTAATGTACGTGGATGATCAGCAACAAATGACCTTGCTCCAACGTGTGACGCTGGCAACGCTCGGTGACGAAGGTGTTAAACAGGTACAAATCCTCTATGGACCAACGGCGGTAACGCCGGGCGATGAAACCGACAGCATCCGCCTCTCCACCCCCTTGATGCCGGTGGATGTGCCGAAAGTCAATGTTACTGGCACTTTTTTGGGCAGTGGCACAGCCACTTTCACCGTAGGCGCAGAATCCCCCTCCAATCCGTGGAAACACGCCTATCATCCCGAACATGACGGTTTGGACTGGGATTTTAAAGACAAAGCTCCTTCCGGCGACACCTTCGCCAACTACAAGGAGTCTGTAAAACCCGAGTTGTGGAGTGTTCACAACCAATTGGAGTTTCTCTGGGACATTCCTAAGGCCGAGTGGATCCCGGAAGAATACTACACCGGCACACTGAAATGGACCATTTCGGGCTTGCGCCACGAAGCCCCTATCCTCGTCCGCGGTCCCTTTACCTTCCGCCGTATTCTTGTTTCCCCAACCTATCAGGAGAACTGAGATGAAACGCCTCCTCTTTGCCGCCCTCATCGCCCTCTGTGCCAACACATTACCTGCGCTTGACTATACGGTTTCCGTTGCGATTCCCTCGGATTTGTTAAACGCGTCTGTACAACTTTATATGGACGTACAAGTTTTCGCAGACCTTTGCATCAATGATATGCGTGTTGCAAGATCGCCTTCTATACGTTTAAATCCGACCCGTGACACTCCCTCTGCCACCTTTGTTTTTAGCGACATTCAAGATGCATTTGTGGACATCACTCGCCCCAACAATAACGACTCACGTGTCGAAGTTGTCTATTACTACACTCTACAGGGAGGTGTTTCCAAGACAGAATTCGCACGCCAACGCGTCCCTGCCGTCGCCTATGCCGTGATTGCAGACACCGTTGAAAATGCCATTGGCGATTTTACTGTGAGCGGCACGCTGACAGCAAAGCGAATCAATGCTCACAAACAAACGGAACTGACATTAACCGGGACCAGTAATCAAACAGACACACTTTCAGCCAAGACATTGACCTCCAAAGCATTAGCCGTCAATCAAAATATTACAGCAACCACCACGACGCTCTCTGGTGAAGCTACCTTCAAGGGCAAGCTTGTCGGCCTCGGCACAATTCCCATTGGCTCAATTATTCTCTTTACGTCAGCGACTACCCCCGGCGACAACTGGCAATTATGCGATGGATCTCCAATTACCGAAGGCCCCTTTGCCGGACAAAAAACACCTAACTTAAATGGACGATTCCCACGGGCAACCACGGATTACGCAACCGTTGGCACCACGGGAGGCGCCAGTAGCGTCACCCTCAAACTGGAAAACATCCCAGCACATACGCACCAGTATACGCTCACAGAGCCCTATTCAATTACCGCTAACATGAAAGGTGCATCACAATCCAGTTCCGGCGGAAGCGACTGGATTAGCGGAGGCGATAAGACATTCACCTCAAGCTCTGCGGGGAGCAGTTCGCCAAGTTCCTTTCCCCTTTTGCCACCCTTTGTGGCAACTCAGTTTTACATCCGCATCAAGTAATCGCTCCGGAGGATGTTTCTATGAAAATACTGTCGCTTATCACCCTTCTCTCGCTGACCACGATCCTCTTGGCTGCCGAGAAACAACAGCCCACGATCACCTATCAGGGACGATTGCAGACCACTTCGGGCACATCTACACTGTTGAACCAAACCATCCCCATACGCTTCGCCCTCTATACGCAGGCAGAAGGCGGCACAGCTCTGTGGCGAGAAACGGTTGCAGTTACCCCTACTGAAACAGGTTTCTTCACGGCGACGCTCTTTGAAGGCTGTGGTTCCAAAATTGACACCACCAGTAAAACCTTTGCCGAAGCACTCATCCAGGGACGCGATAACAACGGATTATGGTTGGGCTTAACCATTGGAGAAGGCAGCACCAAAGAACTCATACCGCGCCATGCAATCGGTATTGTGCCACAAGCACATCGGGCTCGTTTCACCTATCGTGCACCCCACAATTTTGACGTGCCCAACGCCTTAACCGCAGCTAAACTGGATGCAACCGTCATTGACACCCCAACCTGTAACATCAATACAGACAATGGTTCGTTCTCTGTCACCGAACTGGATATCCGCGACACCCTTACTGCCGAAGCACTCACCGCTGACGGTACCATTGACGCATTGGATCACCTGATCCTGCGCGGAACGGTGACCTCTCCGGATCTCGTCCCTATGGGGGCGGTCATCCTCTGGTATGGCAATAAAGATGCGCTTCCGGAAGGATGGGAAATCTGTGGAGAATTAAGTGGACGTTTCCCAATGGGTGCAAATGATTCCTATAAAGTCGGCACCACAGGCGGCAGTGCATCGGTCACATTGACACTTTCGCAAATGCCGTCCCATACCCACACCTTACACTATACAGACCCGAACTCTATCTCCGGATATACCGCACTTGCCACCGATGTTGACTGGAACGAAGAAACATGGGTCGGCGAGAGCACCAAAACCGTCACACTTGAGGCAAATAGTCCCAGTGGTCAAGCATTCAACCGCTTGCCTCCCTATAAAGCGCTGTATTACATCCGGCGCACGACATCTACGAAATAATCAACAGGAGGTTTCCAATGAGATACACGCTTCTCCTACTTGCCAGCCTTTTCATCCTCCCAAAGCTTTATGCAACCCTTGCCTTTGCCTACCACGGTTCGTTGAAAGAAGCCAATGGAGCTGACTTCAACCTCAGCACCTGGAACAACCGCCCCGAAACAGAGCGCACATTCATCTTTGCACTTTACAATGTGCCCACCAGTGGCGAAGCGCTTTGGTCGGTCACCTTCTCCGGTGCAGAGGGCATTGTTATTCCCGATGCCAACGGTATTTTCACCGTTGACCTGAATGACGGTATTGCAAGAGATGGCACCCCAGCCACTTTCTTTGACATCCTCTCACAAAACGATACCACTTCACTCTATCTGGGCATCACTGTAGGCGAAGGGACGCAAGAACTCTCCCCGCGTCAACAAATTCTTACCGTTCCCTATGCTGCCAGTGCTCTCTATGCTGAAGGCGATGCTCAGAATTTCAGCGTGGCTGGTACAACCTCCACAACGGATTTAATCGCGAATGAAGTTCGCGTGACCGACATTCAGGTCACTCACGATACGACCGTCAGCAATGAGATGACCGTTACCCATGTTGAAACGGAAACACTGACAATCACGCAAGCTGCCACCTTTATGGATGATGTCACAGCAACGACCATCTCCGGTGCCGGGACCATTCCAATCGGCGGCATCGTCCCTTTCTTTGGTGCAGATATTCCCAATGGCTGGGCGCTCTGTGATGGCACCAATGGCACACCCAATTTAACCGACTACTTCATCATCGGTGCAGATGGCGGCTCCTACCCAACAGGTGCCACAGGAGGCGCATCCAACGTAACACTGAAAGCAGAAAACCTCCCCTCGCATACCCACTCGCATACACGAAAAATTTACAGTTCGTTGTACAACTTCTGGGGTGAAGAAAGAGATAGCGGATGGGATCGTTGGAGCCAACGCAACACGGTCACACGCACGAGTTCCTCCGGGGATAGCCTCTCATCCTCACCCAAATCCTTCTCGATCCTCCCCCCTTACGTCTATCTACGCTACATTATGCGGACGCAATAAGGAGTTTGAAACATGAAGCACACACTTCTTGCACTGTTTCTTGTCGGCACGGGCTCACTCCTTGCACAATCGCTGGCGCCTAACAACTACACCCGTGGGCACCTCGCAATTCCACAATTGCGCAATAACAGCATTGCACCCGTCCATGCAATTCCAATCAGCGAGGCTGATCCCATAGCGGATCAAGAGCCGAATCAAACGCAATATCAATTAGAAGCCAACGTCACGTTGGGGGCGACTGACGTGGAATTAAGTGCACCCCAGTATTATCTCGGAGATGAGATCACCCAACCCAGCGATCCCATTGACTGGAATGCTATCCATAGTCGTCTGGATACCTACACGTATCACTTTCTGGTGGATACCAAAGGTGAAAAGGTCTATGCCGTGGCCGGCGGTACAGCGACCTTCACGTGGCCACTCCTGAACGGTCGAGAAGTTGAAACCATCTGTCAAATCGCCTATTCCAGCAAAACCCGTCCCAAGCGCGTCTTTTGGACAAACGCCCCCTATAAGGGCCCTACGGTCTCTTTGAACAATTCCTTTGTTAAACTCGTAGGCGATCCGAAGTTGGTCACGGTTAAAACAGAAACAACCACCTATCCGAACTCTGACTTAGTCATTGAAACCAAGACGCTTCACGGCATTTATATTGACGAAACCGCCAATACAATTCATGTCATCCAAGGCGACCGCGCCACCTATGGTGATTTGCGCGGACAATTTGTGGCGGCATACTACAGTTCGGGACACTTTGACGACCTGCTTGGTTTACAAGTTATTGAAGTCTCCTCACCGGAACCCGTCATGCTCACGGGCTTTGTCGGTGAAGCCGTAAAACCTGATGGCGGAGGTTTCCCGACTGACGGATTGCAGCCCTACCCAATCTCAATCACTCCTACAGATGACAAGGGCTTCTACTACTATCAGCATGTAGCGACCACGCCAAACAATCCGCAGCATATGAAGGTCTATCCGCTCCGTCCTACGGATTCTGCGAATATGCGTTTGCAGGTCTGGTGGAAAGAGGCAGACGAATTTGACACTCTGTGGCCCTTTGAACTCTCATCGTATAATTGTACCTGGAGCGAAAAACCTTTGACGCAAGTGGTCGCTGCGGATGGCGGAATATCGCTTCCTTTGATTGTCGGAACGACCTCCGGTTATACGGCAACTATTGAAAAGTGCCTTGATTCCTCTATTGGAAGTGTTACGGCAAATACCACGGCCCAATCGTATACCGTGTCGTTTCAGGATCAAAAGCAGGAAGGTTTTTGGACGCTGCGCCTGACGGCCGGAGACAATATTTGGTTTGTTCCTGTGCACGCCATTGCCAATACAAGCACTAATCATTTCTCAACCATCGCAACCGAGTGGCTGGTTGGCGAAGAAATTATTCCACGCGGCGGAGATGCCAGTGGTTTGACGCTGGAGCACACCCCCACCGAAGTTGATGAAACGTTGGCCGGTTACATCTACGAAAAAACATCTGCTCCACTTTGGAACCCTGAACTCTATCGTGAGCCCTCCACAGACGCAACCGCAGATGCGACAGAAGCGTTACCCTCGGCAATTTTCCCAGTACGCGCCTTAAAGGGAGCCTCCGAAAAACATGTAGAAGTGTGGTGGCAGGGTTCTTACCAGCAGGAAGGGATGCCCCAGCCCATTACTTCTCCGGTTTTAGTCCAACGTTATGCACCCCGATGGCCAACTGCGACCGAAGCACCTGCAATTGTACTCGCCTCCGGACTTGGAAGCGCAGGCATCAGCACCGCACAGAGCGGTAAAGCGATGAAGATCGCTACGGCAGAATCACAATTGGAGCTTCCCTTACGTAGATTCTTTGGCGATGGTGGCACACTTGCGTTTTGGATCAATCGCAACACTGCGACGTCTGGCAATCTTATCCGTTTAGGCGATTCTCAGTCTAATTTCACCCTTACTTTCGCGCTTGACGCAGGCAACCTGAAGACCGAGATTACAGGTTGGGCAACCGATGCCACCATGGAAACAAAGCGTACGTTGACAGCGACGACTGAGATCTCAACAAATGCATGGACTTTTGTTGCAATTACGCTTGAGCAATCGGATAACCCAAGCATTACGTTGCAACTCAATGACACCGTTAAAGCTGTTCAGCATCTGAAAAGCTCTGAAAACTCCGATACAGGATTCACCCAAACCATTATTGATGTCGCCACGCAGCAAACTCCCACCGGAACCAATTATCCATTGTGGCCAACAACGGACACCAAGCAGCCCTTCTCCCTCGCATCCGGTGTCATTGGTTGCGACGACACCCACGCTGCCGCAGCCAATGTACTCTTGGATGAACTCTCTCTCTGGCGCAGAACACTCACCCCCAACGAATTAAAAGATTTGCAATATCGCTTCCAACCTTACCACTTTTAGTCTCACTTGAATCTGTAACAGTCAAAGTAAATTCCGCCTGATTACCTGTTCCTGCACCGGAGAGACTGAAGCTGTGTCCGTTAAGATCTAACGTAACATCAGATTTTCCGCTATCGTTTATAGCTTTACCGTTTGAAATAAGAGTTGCATTTAAAGCATCCTTTAAAAGGGTAA
>JAFTHG010000037.1 GCA_017457555.1 Kiritimatiellia bacterium
GCCAAAAGAATCACACTGCAAATTGCCACCAGAGGCCCCAACGCTTGCGAGTGCCATGTTATACCACAAAATAAAGCCCCGTCCGGATAATAACCATACTGTTGAAAAAAATTCTCCGCTCGCATTAGAGAAATCCCAGGAAAAGGAATGAGCGCAACAGAACCTAAAATAATAAAACATGCAAAACAAAGAAAAATACTGCGTAGTTGCTGTGCGCCAACGA
Source organism: Kiritimatiellia bacterium (assembly GCA_017457555.1). Lineage (GTDB taxonomy): Bacteria > Verrucomicrobiota > Kiritimatiellia > RFP12 > DVOR01 > Spyradenecus. The sequence goes on from JAFTHG010000037.1 coordinate 224, forward strand.
CACTCCGTTGCAAGGTCGAACACGCACCATAAAACGCAAGAAAATCAATCACAAATAAGAGCAATTTCAAATAACTGACAATCGGAATCCAACCAACAGATGACACAATCGCCATATACGCAAGGAAGGGAAAAAGTGCGAGTAAAGGCGTTAATAACTTCGAAACTTTCATCCCTACTAATTGAAAGAACATCACACCGCCAACCAGCATATAAAGCAAACGGTTAACAATAGAGAAAATACTTCCCTTCTCAACCAGTGCATTATTGGTCACTGTTAACACCGTTGTTGCCAGAATACACCAGAAGAGCAATCCCGCTTTATTTTTACTGAATCCGAGCACGACCAAAGGGAAAATGAGTAGAAAACCTGCTCCTCCCGTCACTTTCATGGCAACACACAAAAACAAGAGTCCTAAAAGACCCTGAAAGAGCAACTTCTTATCGTAAACAGCATCAAATTTCATAAGGGAATTTTAGCAAATCAGTGAGGAGAAAGGAGTAAGGAGGGTGGAATTTTTATTAGTAAGAAGTTTTAGTAATTTAGAAAGGAGATTTTTAGTAATTTAATAAAGGGTAAGGTGTTTTCTTACTGCCCAAAAGGCACCTCACTTCTCACTACTTACCACTTGCGCTTCATTTCTTGAATGCGCTTGTCAACGGTCCAGCGATACCAGAGGCCTTGCCAGAAGTGCCATTGCCAACCCGCATATCCATCCAAGAATCCTAACCGAATAAAATAGCGATAGCAAAAATATGCAAATGCGCGAAAATATGGCGGACAACGATAGTACATACTTTTACTTGTTTTAAACGTTTCGCCTGCAAGAGCATCTACGGCTTCACGTTTTGCATAGCCGATATGTTTTTCTTTCCACCACTCCATTGAATTCAGATTATCATCAATAAATTTCCCATGCAATCTATAATCCACTCCTTCAGAAGTGATGATATGCTCGTCCATCGCTCGATCTTGGCAACGACCAATACCATACTTAAAGAAACGAGCAAGCACCACATCGTTTGCGCCACCCCACTTTATCCGTTTTCCTGCGAATGTACGCGCGAGAGAGAGAGAGAGAGAGGTCACGTCTGGCGGTAAACCTCCCGACGTGACCTGTTTCCCATCCGTCTTTGGCAACAGCGACCTCACCTCTTCAATTGTCTCTGGTAAAAAATATTCATCCGCATCAAGACGTAACACCCACGTTGCATCAATGGGGAGATTATCTAATGCCCAATTAAACTGCTTGGCATAAAGTCCTGGCCATTCATGTTCTACTACTGTTGCACCGCAACGCGTAGCGATTTCCTGTGTACCATCCGTAGAGAAACAGTCCACTACAAAAACTTGCTTGGGCTTCATCAACATCACATTCGTCACACATCGTTCAATGTGTAACACTTCATTTTTTGCAAGAATAATAACAGCTAGATCAGTCATTCTTGAATATCCTTTTATCAATTACCTTTACAGTCTTTCCCACAACACAACTTGCATTCATCTCTGCATTCTTTAGTCCACTCGCACGAAGCCTGGTTTTTCGCCCTGCCCTAAAAGCCAAGCATACGCCGCTTTCATCTTCGCACCGATACCATCCCATGAGAAATCACGCTGAATCCAGACGCGACCACGTTTACCCATCTCGGCACGTTCATCATCTGTAAGACTTGTCAATTCACGCAAAGCTTCTGCAAGCGGTTCTACGCCAATCGGCACCCACTTGCCGCACTGCTCGGTTTCAAGCCCTTCCCAAGGTGTGCCTTGCGAAGCAATTGTAGGCGTTCCACACGCAAGTGCTTCAGCAACCGTCACGCCAAAGTTCTCCGTATGACTCGGTAAGACATAAATATCTGCCTCTGTCAAAAAGTCATACTTCGCTGAGCCATTAATTTCGCCCACAAAGCGCACGCGAGGGATTTTCTCTTCTGCAATGATGGCTTCCAAATCACCTTTCGCACCACAATCAGGCCCTGCAATGACAAGTTCCCAATCCGGCAACCCTGCTTGCAATTGTCCCCAAGCCTTCACCAAATGATCAACCGCTTTGACCTTATGCACTCGACCGAAGAACAAAATTCGCCAGAGGCGATTGTGTTCAGTGGCAAGTGGCAAGTGGCAAGTGTTGGTAAATCCATTCCAATGGGCACAATCGCCACAGGCTGCTTATATCCTTGCGCGCGGATCTCCTCATACTCCTTTTCGCAGGTCGCATGAAACATATCGGCATGACGCAAAACAGCATTCTGCAAAAACCAACCGAAGATTTTCTTCTTTAACCATCCTTTTTTAAGGCTCCATTCTGCAAGCGTACCTCGCGGTGCAACAACAAGCTTACATTTCGTTCCCTTACATGCCCATAAAGGATAGACATTCGGCATCATCCAAAGACCGTTATTGTGAATAATATCTGCAGTTTGGCAAGTTCTTTTTAACCCTTGAAGCATCTTTGGTGACCAGCCCAAATTGATTTTATCTTGACGAGGATAATTCTCAACCTGATAAGTTACATCTAAAAGATGCTCCGGAATAGCATCCAAGAAATGCAACTCTGTGGTTACATCATTAGTCTGTAATCCACGACATAATCCTGGCACCGAATAACTCGGTCCCGCGGATTCCTTACCAATGGACGGAACAACTTGAATAACTTTCATGTTTTACTGTTAGCAGTTAAGTGTTAGCGGTTAAAGGCTAACTGTTAGCGGTTGGTAGTTGAAGGTTAATACAGTCTATACGACTGCATCGGAAGTGAAACCAGATTACTCGGATTATCCGCAGGGCTCTGAGAAGTGAAAACTGAGTACCGAAATTGCGCTTCCTGCTTCAAACGCACAGCATCCATTGTAAGCCCCATGAAGATCATAGCCCATAAAAGACCGCCTGTACCTGACATTGAGAACATCGTAAATTCACCAAAGTTTGAAACAAAGAGTACGAAAAACCCAGAGGCACCAATAAAGGCATGACGCTGAAGTAATGCAAAGAAGGTAAACAGCCAAAAAATACACATGAGAATCATGCCGAAAATACCGCCCTCTTCCAAAACAGCTGCGAACCACACCCCTTTTTCAATTGGTGCTGTAAGAAGTTGTTTCCAAGAGGTCACCCTCATATCCCTCTGCATCTCACTCACTTGAAAGCCATTCCCAATCCATGGACTCTCTCGGAAATTCTTCATCGCATGATCCACAAGCCCTTGACGCGACGAGGTAAATTTCTCAAACGTTCGCGATTCTTTCGCCACCTCGACTCCACGCGTCTTAAAGATAAACTGCACCGCACTCTGACGCAAACTCGGCGTTGCCATAAAGGCGCATCCCCCTGCAAGACCAATGAGAAAGAGGATGCTTAAAACCTTCCCCTTCCACTTCACTCCAAGTCCACGCGCATTCATAAAGACAAAGGAAACAAAGCAAATCCCCGCCACATACGTACCCATTGCCGTACGTGAGCCCGTCTTATAGATTAAGAGAGGAGAAAGGATCAAAAGGAGCGAGTAGAGTTTATCCCACCTACGAATCGAGAAAAGAAGATCTGCAAGCAGAATCACACTATAAATCGCTACCAATGGACCGAGCGCTTGCGAGTGCAAGGTAATTCCACGAAAAAGTCCCTCTTTAGGGTAATACCCATACATTTGGAAAAATGCTTCCACTCGCAACAGTGAAATTCCGGGGAAAGGGATGAGCAGAATAGAACCAATGATAAAGAAACAAGAGAAGCAAAGCAAAATACTTCGGAGCTGTTGCGATGTAATCGTATTTCCTTGAACTGTCGCTGCGCCTACACTATAAAACGCAAGATAAACCATCGTAAATAAGGCTAGTTTCAAATAGCTGATTAATGGCATCCACCCAAAATAAGAAACAAGCCCCATATAAAGTAAATAAGGAAGTAACCCTAATAATGGGCTCAATACTTTTGACGAACGGCTCCCGAGCACTTGCAACACCATCACCGTTGCGACCAAAAGATAAAGGACTCGGTTCGCAATTGTAAACACACTATCTTTGGGGGCGATAATATCATTCGCTCCTGTTAAGGCTGTCGTCGCCAAGATACACCAAAGGAGCAGACCCGTCTTATTCTTACTAAACCCCATGAAAACCAATGGGAAAATCAAAAGGAAGCCCGCGCCACCGATGGCCTTCATCGCAAGGCACAAAAGACCGAGCCCGAAAAGGCCCTGCATCAAAAGTTTTTTATCGTAAACATCGTTTAACTTCATAACCACTAAAGTCTAACAAATAAAACCACAAAATAAACGAAATTTAAAGAGCAACTTGCAGACCGCTATTTTTAAGTGAAGTCCAACACATAGCAACTAGTGCAAACACCTTCACCGTCATAGTGCTGTATAATCTATCTACTCTAAATCAATTTAAAGATTCCCTTTCAGAGATTTCATCTAAAATACTTTCCTAATTTAGGGCATGTTTTTAGTCTATTTATCACTTCAATAGTAAAACGTTTGGCACCCGTTAGATTGAGATGTGTTGGGTCTCTAAAAAACTCATTATCCCAACAAGAATTTGAAGAACAAAAATTCAACGTGTACACATTCGAATGTTGCTTTTGTCTGTTTAAGAAATTAATTAATTGCGGTTCACCTGTAAAAGTCTCAATCCAAGCTTTTGAACATGGGGATACAATTAGAACAATCGGCCGAGAAGTTGATTCATAGATTTTTACAAGCTCACTCTCAAAATAAGAATTTTCATTAAACTCATGCGGTGTCGTTCTTAACTTTTCATTTAATGCTTTCCACTCTTTAGGTGTGCGTATTGTTTTATGTAATTCAGAACCCGAATCAATTTGCGTAAATGTCGCAGACTTTGAATTGTAATATAATCCAAGATTTTGTCTAAACATACCATGAAATCGAACTCCTGGTATCCGATCACTTATCGTTTTCTTTGAAGGAGGTAACGCGTCAAATACTGACTTGTTTGAAAGCGCAAGTTGATAGTTTAGTACGAAGTTAATCTCGGGGTTTTTAGGAAATCCCCACGGCTCAATGTTAATAATAATTGGCATTGAAGATGAGTTTTTTAAGGCTTGTTTAACTAAAAACAATGTTTCCGCCATTGTACTTCCATCATACCCATAATTGAAGGTTTTTACAGGAAATAGTGAAGGAGCGTAACTCGTAAATGCTCTTGATGAACCGAATATTCCAATTTCATCTGTAGGGCATTGAACAAAAAGTCGATACGTTTTATATGCGGTATTAGCAGATGACGACAACATAAGAAACTTATTAAGTGTGTCATTAACCAACATAAGACCAAGCGTACTCACCAATAAAAAAAGCAATGAAACGACAAACTTTTTCATATGACCTCAAAATTGAAAATAGATAAATTCTCCACCCGCCACTTGACCTAAAAAGACGATGCAGAAAACATTAAAAAGGATAAACAAAATGTAGCCATAATATGTTTTAAATTTACAATCATTCGGAGCGGCATACGTTATAAATAAGAGACCTACCACTAAGAACCGAAAGGCTAACGCCAATACGCCAGTTCCTGCAGCGTAACTTCCTAAAGAACCAATTAATTCAAACTTAAAAATGGTTTGAATAAAATCAAAGGCATGGCTAATCGATATCGACCTAAAGAATATCAATGCGAAACAAACGCCAACATTTACAAAAAGAATTTGCCAGATAATTACATACCAAGAGTTTGATGGTTTAAAATGCCAAAATCGATTCTTTATGAATGCGATAGTCTGATAACTCGCGTGTAGTGCACCCCAAAAGAGATATGTCCAATTAGCACCATGCCATAAGCCTGAAACCAGAAAAACGATCCATAGATTGCGCAACCATTTAAGAGTCGAAACCTTATTCCCTCCAAGCGGGATATACAAATAGTCTTTAAACCATGTTGAAAGAGAGATATGCCACCGACGCCAAAACTCTGTAAAACTACGAGATAGATAGGGACGATTAAAGTTGACCATTAATTCAAAACCAAACAACTTAGCGATACCACGAGCAGCATCAGAATAACCCGAGAAATCACAGTATATTTGGATCGCGAAAAAGAAAGTCGCAATAAGACATGTGGTACTATTGTAAAGTGCATAATTCTCAAAAACTTGATCCACATATGAGCTTAAGGTATCTGCAACAACCATTTTCTTAAAGAGCCCATACACCATCAAAGCGAGACCATGCATTACATCGTCCGGCTTAAAGTAACGCTTCTTTTGAAACTGAGGGAGAAGATTTGTAGCTCGTTCAATTGGCCCCGCCACTAACTGTGGAAAAAATGATATAAAAACAAAAAAGTCAACAATATTACGTGTAGGTTTCAATTTCCCTAACATTACATCAATCGTATAACTCAATGCTTGAAATGTAAAAAATGAAATTCCCACTGGCAACATAATATTAAGTACAATCGGCGACCAATAAATGCCTACAAGAGCAAACAATGATGCAAAACTTTCAAGAAAGAAATTAAAATACTTAAAGAGACACAATGCACCTAGACAAACCAAGCAGGATAACGTTAGCATTACACGTCGAAGCCAAATATTCTGACTTCCTCCAATTATAATTCCTGCGAGATAGTTAACGAGTGAACATCCTGCAATCAAAAAGAGATAACGCCAATCCCACCATCCGTAAAAAATATATGAAACGACAAGCAGAAAGAAATTTTGCCATGAACGTTTTCTGAGCACCCAATAAATTCCCAATGTTAAGGGAAGGAAAATCGCAAATGCCAAAGAATTAAATAACATTGTGGTAGCCTCTCAACTAATTTTTATCCAATCCCTAAAGCAGAAAAAAACTGTTGGATAACACCTTTCGTATTCCAAAATTGCGCATTCTCTGTTAAGGATTTTTCGCCCATCAGTTGTAATGTTTTAATGTCAGTTGAAAAGATAGACATCAATATTTCGCGATATTCAACATCATTCTTTACTGGTAAAACCCACCCATTTCGACCTTCAGTTACACCTTCTTCCACATTGCCAGCCATACAAGACAATGCAATCGGCAAACCTGAATGTAATGCTTCAACAACCGTTAATGGATTTCGATCCATTAATGATGGCAACAGAAATAGATCTGACGCAGCATAAAACATTGGCATTTTTTCGTACGAAACATAATTCAAAATTGAAATAGAATTTCCTAATTTACATTCTTCAATTATGTTTTTTATTTCTTCATTTAAGCTTCCTTGTCCCAAAATCAAGATTTTCCAATTGTCTACAATAAGCTGAAGCGGAAGGTTGCTTAAAAACTCTTTCAACCCCTTATACCATTCAAGACGCGCAGGAATAATACAAAGCTTTTTATCTTCCACGCCTAATTCTTTTCGTAGATTATCAATGTTTGAACTCTCAAATCCCTTACGAGGTCTAAAGCGTGTTTCATCAATAAGATTAGGCAAAAAAATCGGCGTAGGCATCTTCTTTTTCGTTAACGACTGATGCAATGCAATATAGTTTGCAGCATCCCGTCCCGGGACTCCGACGAACTGACAACCTGAAAAAGCAGTTCGCTTAATCCACCCCAATAGCCCTGTCATCTTGCCAGTTGTCTTTGTATTGCCCTCGGACCACGCACATTTCACGGAGGATTTGAAACCTTGAGAGGCTAAAAATCCCGTAAAAGTATCAAACGTACTTCCAATTAAAAGGTACGTTGGTTTCACTCTGCGTAAATACCTTAACATCCCTGGATTAAAGTGATGACACCCAAATCCATAATCTTTCCAATAGGTATGCGGAAAATCAATTTTAGGATTATGCCATGACAAAGGACGTTCCTTGTGTCCTTTGGAAAAATCAGACATAAAGTGAACATGAAAATCAATCCCCAATGCCGTTAATTGTCGCCACATCTCATTAAAAAGATGCAAACGGTAAGGACTTGGAATATTTTGAATCACATGAAATGATTTCATCATAACCTCACATCAATTCAGAGAACGTCATTAATTGGAATTCGTATTTATGTTTCTCAAGAAAGTCTAAAATTGACACCCATAAATCATTATAATCACGCAGACATTTCTCAGTATCTGCGTCAATATAATTTGGATGCACCATTATTTCCGCCACTCCGTTATCTTCTACTAAACTAGCCCAATTTTTTTCAACCCCATTAAAATCAGTGAAGTATTCAGAAGTCTTGCAAGCGTTTTGACGAATAATTCGATTCACATACCATTTATAAAGTATTTTTACAAAACCTACCACCTTAAAATTGCGTGAAAGACGAATCGATTTAAAACCAAGTTCTTTAGCAAGAGGACAAACAATCTTGCAGATAACAGGATCGGTATGCGAATGGTGGTGTGAGTCAAGATGCATCATCGTGAAACCCGCCTCAATATAACGTAACATTTGTGCTCTCGCCTCTTTATAAACGGCCTTTTTAGCTTTTGACGAAAGGAAAAACCGACCAAATTTTGATCGATGGAAACTCGCATTAAAAAAACCATCCGAATCACAAAAATTAGAAAATTGTTTAATTTCTTCTGTTAAAGGGCTTCCTTGCGTGAAATTAAGATGTAAACCTACGCAATTCTGTAAATTATTTGTATGCACACGCGCAACAGCATCCTCAAACCCTGGCATATTCACCATCACTGTTGCGGTAGAAATTTGTTTTGTTTCGAAACATTCTAAAATAGCATCATTTCGAGGATTGTCATATCCCAAATCATCTGCATTAATAATTAACTTCACCATAATATCACCTTTTACGTTTTAAGCTTCCGTTAACGTATACTCTTTCGCGTAGGGATATAACCGCTTAATATGCCATCGACGAATAACACGAACATAACAAAAACGTCGCGCAAATCTAAAAAGAAGTAAACATAATACTTCTAGCAAAACCGGGCTATTGAATATTCCTTCATGCTCTTTCGCGAATTTATAACGAGTCAAAAACGTAGTTTTTGACCCTCTGCGCCACAGATTTCGCCACTCGGCACGTAAAATATCCTTTTCTGAATAGTTCTCGCAGACTCCAGTTTCTTCCAATCCTGGCAGTTGCTTTTGATATAAGTCCCAAAGATGCGTGCGATAAATTAAAGTCTCACGCAAATTGGCGTATGCGCGTGAAAGTGTCGTCCCATCCATACGATAATAGATATATCCAATTGTTGGAACAATTGAAATACGCGCCATTGCGAGCAAACACTCTAAATTAAATGCCATATCCTCTCCTGGACAAATACCCGCCTTAAACCGTATTTTATTTTGCTCTATAAAAAATCGACGATAAATCTTATTTACTGGGTAGTCAAACAAAAGAAACTTCCTTAAATCGCAAATATCTTGCGCAGAGGGAACTCCACAATTTCGTTCCTCCATAAAATTTTCTTTATAGAGACCATCATTGACCCAAACCGTCCTTAGCCCATAAACCACGATGTCACTTTTATACTTCTCAGCGGCATCAATACACTTGTCGTAACACCCAGGAATAATTTCATCATCACTATCTACAAACGTAACATACTCACCTTGTGCAATCTCTAATCCATAATTGCGTGCAGCCGCCTGGCCTACATTTTTTTCTAAATTGATAATTTTTATCCGCGGCTCATTGTCAACACCTAAAAACTGGACTGTCAAATCAGTCGCAGAACCATCATTAACACAAATAATTTCATCCGTTGGATTACATGCCTTCAAAAGCGACACCAAGCATCGTCTCCACATAAATTGTGGAGTGTTATATCCTGGAATAATAATGGAAAGGCGTTGCATCTAGATTTCCCCTCTTTTATCACTGATACGATTCATCTTTGACAAATTCCATACTTTGCCCAAACAATTCCATGTCATACCCTAAATACCCCTAAGAGGACTAGCAAAGAGCAGATCAAAGCTCCCAACGATTCTATTGATTTATGCGTAATCACAAATGCAACGGCCACCAAGGTACAATTTCCGTATTACTATGAGTTGGATGACGAGCACTCTCTGGAGGTAACTGCATATAATCCCCGAAGGTCGCCCTTAAATAGCCATCTACATTCTCTTGAACAGGTATTTTAACTCTATCAAACGAAACCTTTTTAAGTATTCCAAAATATTCTAACTCATAAGGTTTATCATCCGAATATTGAGACGTACCAATTGATACACACATCTTCGTACTTCCAAAAGGATACTGCTTCGCACGTTTCTCATAAAATTCAACCTGTTCACGATAATTATGAATCCGATAGTTGAACGGTAAAAGAACAGCCCCAATTAAATAAGCAATCTTTCCCTTGAGCGTTATATTGCTGTTCCATCCTGCATTATACTTCGCCCTAAAACCAATAAGAATGTTCTGAACTTTACGCCACTTTCGTTCTATCCATGAATTTGGATAACCATCAAGGGGGAATACATCAATAAAAAGACCTTGACCCAATGTACAACCCGAGGCTTGAGCCACGCGATTAACACGTACCTCATCGGTAATGACGACTTTCCCGAATCCATTATCATAAACTGGACAAACTTCACGATCTAGCCATGCATATCCTTTTGGAAGTTCGCGTTTTGCAATTTCAATAAATTTCTCATAATCTGGCCGCGGCATTTGAATATCCATATCATCATCCCAAGGAATAAAGCCCCCATGACGAACTGCACCCAAAGCGGTCCCAGAGTCTGCACAATAACGTAATCCATGACGTTCGCAAATATCTACAAAAACCTTATACACCTCAAGAAGCGCATCCCAAATAGGTCTCAGATTCACTTTTTGATTACCCTTATTCATTATTCCCCCCATTACTGCATGCAACCTCCACCGCATTCATTGGTAAGTGATTATCAGCTTCTTCCCGCAATTTATTAAAGCGAGAATGAATGCGCGTCTTCAGTTCGGTTGAACTTACCCCTTTACCATAGGGGAAGTAAACCACGGTCACACCCATCTCTTTGAGATAGTCATATTTACCAGTCCAGTCATCCCCCACAACAAATACATCAAAATTAAGTTTCTTTACTTTATCGCGATGATCAAGGGAGTGTTGTGGAATCACGACATCAGGCCCTTTAATCGCACGCATTAAAGCAATGCGTTCATCAAACGGAATAATTGGCTCTGACTTATACGACTCTACCA
>JAFTHG010000038.1 GCA_017457555.1 Kiritimatiellia bacterium
GTGAAGGCGCAGTATGGCGAAGAAGGCCTCTTGGTTGTATTGAAGCAAATCCATGCGCGTATGCATTACTCGGATCGTTTTACGCGTGAACGGTTTAACTATATTTTGCATGCGCTTGAGCCTCAGATTAAGCATTTTACGGATACGCACCTCATTTCGCTTGTGGGTACTGCGATGGATGCGCGTTATGGTACCGAGCGTTTTAACAACCTCATTAACTGGGGGAACAGTTATTACGCATCAGGCACAGACACCTACACGAATTATCAGACAATGTTACAGTCAGTGTACGAAGCAAATGGTAATCCGCTGGGGGTGAAGTTGACCTGTCTTGAAGCATTGATGGAAGCATCTCAGGATGAACAGGTCGCAGCCTTCACGGAAATGAGTGCGCTCTATGCCAATCTCTTCCATCAGGGAGAGGAATATCCGATTCTTTCAACCGATCCTGCGCCGTATGATTATCCGTTGGTTTCGGCAGAAGGTATGGTTACACTTTCTTCTTATCCGGAACTGTATACCGCCGGAGATGGTGATGATTTGCATGAGTCTGCGTTGGCTTACTGCCATGCAAAGCGTTTGATTGATGATTCTGCTGCCGGAGCGTACAGTGCATGGACGCAGGATCAGTATGAAGATCCCTGGATGGTTGTGCAGCTCAAAGGTGACTCTGAAATTTACGGCATCATTATTCAAAATGCGGAAGGTTCCGTTCCTCTGACGGTGGAAATTTCTCCTGATGCAAAGACGTGGACAACACTGATTGCAGGTCGTGTGGTAAGCGAAGGCCAAACGATTAATATTCCTGCAGATGGTTCAGCAATTTCAAAGTATGTGCGTGTCCGTTATTCGAACACAACCGGTGGTATGGTGCGCCTGAAACTGAATAAGATTCAGGTCTATGCGAAGAAACGTTATTAAGAGATGAAAGGAGGTTTAACTATGAAAATGAAAATGATTCTTTCTGTTGTTGCTTCTTTCAGCTTGGCGACATATATTTCTGCCGCAACGTTGCAGAGTTTAATTCCTGAAGGCGCCCAATCGGGTGATGTGATTACAGTCCCCAATGGTACCTATGAACCATCCGACCTTTCATTGGAAACACGTGAATTGACCTTCCGCGCGGAAACGGATGGTGGCGTTATCATTGATGGTGGGTATGCCAAACGATGCGCTGACCTCTCGGACACGATTACCTTGGAAGGCTTTATCCTTCAAAATGGTAAGGCAGATCGTGGTGGTGGTGTCCGTGGCGGTACGATTATCCGCACGACGGTGCAGAACTGTTCGGCCACCTTCGGCGGTGGTTCTTACAAAACCAACGCCCGCGTGTCAATCTATAAGGGGAATACCGCCGAATTCTTTGGTTTGGCAGCTTATGGTGGCACGTCATTTTCCTGTCGCTATGAAAAGAATGCCTCTGCAGCCTATGGTGGCGGCATGGGAGCGCTTTTTGGCGTAACGGTGGCGAATGCTTCGGTTACCGGCAATACGGCATTGCGTGATTCGGCAGGGGTCTTGCTCTCGCCCGCACAAAACATGGTGTACTATGCCAACTCTGCTCAACGTGGCGTCTATCCCGGTGCCCCGTTTGCAACAGCTGACAGTTATGCCTCTGAAGACGAAAATGCCGTAGCAATCGTTAATCAGGATATTTTCACGAATGCTGCACAGGGGGACTATACCCTGAATGTTAACGTAGCCTCCTCCCACATTAAAGATAAGGGCGACTCTACACTCGGGGGCAATTATGATGCGCTGTGGTATGACAAGGATTTCTCCGGGCGCCCACGTTTCCTGGGGTTGGCAGTTGATATTGGTCCTTATGAAATCGCAGAAACGTTTACCGTGACTTGTGACGTGGTTGGGGTAGGAAAAGTTGCTCTTTCAAAGACCTTTATTCAAGAAGGTGATCCAGTCACCTTTACTGCTACGGCTGATGAAACGTATGTGCGTGATTTTGACGGTTACTATGTCAATGGCGACTGTCTTTCAACTGAAATGGTTTGGACTTACACGCCTACGAAGACGGACATTATTCAGGCACGCTTCAAAGGTCTTGAAGCAACGACAGCAACATTGTCCGATGTCTTAACACAATTGCATCCAGATACGCGCGAAGAAGTCTATTTGGCAGATGGCACGTATACGATTTCTGGTTTGAATAAGGATGTCGCATTCGTCGGTACATCAATTGGTGGCACCATAGTGACCCTCTCGGATGATTGTCAGGCATCTGTCGTTGTGAACGCCACAGTAACAGGCACGGCATCCAATATCACCTTGCACCGTTGCTTGGTGCAGAACTTCTCTGGTACGGGACTGACCGTGACTTCTTCGGTCTTGGCCTCAAATTGTGGTGAGATGTCCGGTACTGTCGTGAACGTTACGGCATACACTACGATGCCTGCTGGGTTAACAGTTACCGACAGCGTGACGTTGACTGCTACGACGAACACCGTGGCAGACGCAATCCTTCCGAAGGGTGATACGAATATTGACGCGGGTGAGGAAATAAGTGGTGTGACGCCTTACGATAATTTGGATATCGGTGGCCGTCCACGTAAGCAAGGTTCTGCAATTGATTGTGGAGCACACGAATGTCACTACATTACAATGGATGTTGAAGCAGAAGGCTATTACACTGCACTCAACCCTGTTGTGGGTTCATACGATAAGTTGACAGGCGATGTCATTTCTTTATTGGTTACCTCGCCTCGTAACTTCTTGGGGTGGACACTCGCAGACGGCACCCTCATTTCAACAGAAACAAATTTCTTCTATACGATTCCCAGCGTCAATGTGACCTTGAAGGCCACCTTCCAAGGCTATAGTTTGGATTCGGAAGACTCATTCCCGAACGATGCAACGGCTCAGGATACCATTACGCTTGCTGCTGGCACGTACACGCAGACAATTGATACACCTGCCACGATTGTTGGCACGGGCACGCAGGGTGATGTTGTCTTGACAGGCGCCATTTCAAATGCCACATTGGAAGCTGTGACACTTCGTGGCGCAACACTTACAAATGTGACGTTGAATCGTTGCTATGTTGATGGTGGTACACTTACAAATGGTTCGGTTTATAACTCAATTGTAGTAAATGCTGGTACGCCGACGGGGACTTTCATTAATAACACGACGATTGGTACCACGTTGACCAGTCTTACAACCAATATCAACACTCGCGAGTTGAACGCAACGGTTGAGGATTATACACCGCCGTCGGAGGAAGCCGACAAAGGGGAATCAATGTCGGCTGACCAGCGTAAGGCGTTGGGTGATTTGGACTACTATGGCCAACCGCGTGTGAATAATTCTACCATTGATAAGGGTGCTGTAGAGTATCAATGGGCGCCTTATATTGTGACCATCCTTGTGAAGGGACACGGTTTAGTGTCACATACTGGCGCAGTAGAAGTTGTGCGTGGTACCAATCTTATATTCACGGTAGCTGAAGATCCCAAACATCCCCGTGGTACGGCAACGGTGGAAAATGCAGAAGAACAGGGAACGGGCACAGGAATCTACTTGGTTGCGCCTAAGGCTGACATGACGGTTACGGTGACCTTCCCTGGATTGGAAGTCGGTGCGGATGCGACATACACGGATATTCAAAGTGCGATTGCTGAAGCGCAAGAAGGTGAAACAATCACTGTGGCACCTGGCACTTATGGTCCAATTAACGTTAAGAACAAGCGTCTGACGATTGTGGCCTCTTCAAACAATCCTGCAGATACCATTATTGATGCAGAGAGTAAGACGCGAGCAGTACAGTTGGTTGATGGTGCAGAGATTGTTGGGTTCACTATTCAGAATGGTTTATCTAACGAAGGTGCCGGTGTGATCAATGGTACGGTGCGCCGTTGTATCATCCGTAATAATAAACTGACGTACAATGGATTTGGTGCGGGCGTATTCAATGTTTTTGCCGAATCCTGTTTGATTGTTGAAAACGGTTCAACGAATGTGGACCGTTCAAATGGTGGCGGTGCGGCAAATTCGGACTTGCTCAATTGTACGGTGGCCAATAACGTTGCCGAAAAGGGTGCAGGCCTCTATGATTGTACGGCCAAAAATTGCGTCATTGCATTGAACCAGGACCTTACCGGGGCTACTTCTGACTGGCAGGGTGATTCAATTGAACCAGATCCGACGGATTGTTGCACACCCACAATCGGTGGGATTGCAGTTGAAGGAACGACGCTCTTTGTGGATCCGGCCAATAGCGACTACCGTTTGCGTGAAGGTGTGGCGTGTATTGATGCCGCAACGGCTGATGAACGCTTGAGCACCTTGGACGTCGCAGGCGTAGAGCGCCCGTTTGGTGAAGGTGTTGATATGGGTGCATTAGAATGGAATGAACCCGATTATCAAGTGACAATCTCTTTGAAGGGGCGTGGCCAAGCAACCGTTTCTTACGAAGTGAATAGTGAGACTTTCTCTGAAACGATAACGTGGGGGAATACTGCCACGGTGACAGTGCCTTATGGTACAACGCAGTTGACACTCCGCTGGGAGGAAGATACTGCCACCTCCGTCGATCGTGCACTGGAAGGTATTTATGCTGATGGTGTTATGATTGAAAATTCCACCAGTGCAGAAACTGCAGACTTCGTATGGACGTTGGTAACACGTGATACGGTGAATGTGGACTTACTTTTCGCTGCCGCCGACCTGGAAATTGACAGTGCAGAAGCATTACCAGCGGCATTGACTTCGGCTATTCCGGGTGAAATCGTCCGTTTGGCCGAGGGTGAATATGATGTTGCCGTTACGGTTGGCGAAGGCGTTATCCTTGATGGTCAGTCCAATGCCTCGCTCTTACAGGGTGTAACCTTGAATGATGGCGCACTGCTGAAGGGTGTAACCGTGACGGGCACAGGTGTTGTGGGACCTGTTAATGGGTCGGCCACAATGCAACACTGTATTGTTACCGGTGTTACAGGTGTTGCTGTTTCACGTAATGTGGTGGTAAAGACCTGCTTGGTGTACAATAATGCCGCAGGTGTTGAAGATGCCACGGTTTATCTCTCAACAATTGCCTCAAACAGTGGCGAAGGTGTTACGGGAACAACGAAGGTTTACGGTTCAATTCTCTGGGATAATGGCACAAATGTTGCCGAAACGGCCACGGTGGTTGACTGTTATGTAGGTGGCGATCCTCGCTTTATCTTGCCGGCACCGGATGGCGCAAATTATATGTTGATGACGACCTCGCCTGCTATTGATGTAGCGGGTATGGCCAACTGGGAAGGTTTCACGGAAGCAGACCGTGCTTTGACCGATTTGGCTGGTAACCCACGTCCCCGTCTGGAAGGGTTTGATGCGGGTGCATATGAAGTGCAAGCGGATGCTGAGGTGGGGGCTATTTGGACTTGGTATGGTACAGATTACTCCATGGATGGCAGCCTTGGTGGTGCTTTCTGGCGTAAGATGAGTTTTGGCGCCACACAATCTGTTGGAATTAATGAAGATGTGATTATTGCAGATCGTGGAGGCTTCCGTTCTGCCCTTTTGACAGTTGATGATAACTACAGTTTTGGCAATGTCGCCTTGCAGAATGATGCAGTGGACTTACGGTTTAATGATGCAGGTGGTATCTGGCACATAAACTCGCTCTCAAATAAGACTGCAGGTGGCGCATTGACCTTGAATGCACGGATCTCGGTCAATAGTGGTTATACGCAGACAGCCGGTGCATTGACGATTGAACCGAATGCAGTGCTCGACTTCAATGGAAATCTAACAGCGAGCAATCTCGTAACAACGCAAACGGGTGGTTCGCTTTCTGTGACGGGTAATGCCACCTTTAATGGTTCAAGTTCCTATACACTGACGGATGGTGTGGTGAATGTGACGGGTAACTTGAACTTCCACAATAATGCAGTTGCTACGATTGAAAAGGGTGAGGTGAATGCTGGCCGAATCAGTATCGCCAAGGGAAGTGGCACAGCACTTTACATAAAGGGGGGTAATATCACAGCTTCCCGTTTGGAGACTGGTGATGAATCTGCATGGCGTTATGGTGATGTGATTCAGACAGATGGCACCGTGACACTTACAGGATCCGGCACAGGCAAGTCTGCACCACTTCATATTTCACACTGGTCGGGCGCATCTACTTACACCTTGCGTGGTGGTATCCTCAAAGTGCCGAATAGCGAGGTGCGTCTGGGCAATGACGGTGATGGAACTTTCCGTTTGGAAGGTGGTGAAGCACAGATTAAGTCGATGGCGATTGCGAATGGTCGTGTTGTGCTCGCAGGTGGAACCTATCGCGCGCTTGCAGGTCACACTTTGGCTGCAACGCTTGAGGCAGGCACAACCACCACGATTATTGCGGATCGCTTTAATGCTGCAGCATTCTATTTAACGCCAACGGGTACAGGTGGCATTGTTATTCCGGAAGGAAGTGCTGTTTCTTTAACAACCGGCTCCACGATGACCAGTAACCTTGAGTTAGAAAATTACACTGACTTCAATGGTAATGTGGCGTTAGCGGACGATGCTGTTTTGACAGTTCCTGCTGTAACAACATCTTCTCCGACAATTGATGGTACGTACACTCCAGGCAAGATCGCTATCCGCGGCGAACTTCCTGACGGCGAGCAAGCATGGCTTTTTTCTGTTCGGGATACAGAGTTTACGGCAGAAGACTTGACGCTTGTGGGCCGTTGGGCAGGTCATTGTACATTAGATGTGATTCAACAGAGTAACTACTATAATGTAGTTGCTACGAAGACTTCTGATCCGGAAGAGGCTGAAGGTGAGGATCAAGTGGTTGTTACGGTGCCAACGATCACCGTGGATGGTGATACCACGTGGACTGATTCAACCAAGTGGTCAACAACTTTCGTCGCCGCTGGGGATGCCGTTGTTAATGCCACCTCCTCGGGGACATTACACATGGATGGTGCTTCACAGATAGGGATCAAGACGTTGACGTTTAATGTGCCAGAAGGGGTGACATTGAATGTGACGGCAGATACGATGCCGAATGCAACTACCGTGAAAAAGACGGGACTTGGTACACTTAAGTGGAGTACGTTGCTGAACTATACCACCTTCAATGAGGGTGAAGGAACATTTGTTGCAGCTGCGGCTGGGCAAGGTTTCGGTGGTACAGCACATGAGCAGATGGCTTTCCGTGCAGAGGCGAATGTAACCTTAAGTGGTCAGTCAAAGATTAATGCCACCATCGCAGATGGTGTCACCTTAACAATTAACAATAGTTGCAGCGGTTCAATTACTGCAGAGGGAACCGCAACACTTAATGTGAGTGGGCAGCGAACATTTTCTGGGGCTGTTTACGTTCCGGAAAATGCCTCATTGACGATCTCTGGCAGTATTACGACGTTGTCTGGAACGACCGTTGTGGATGGGGCGTTGATTGGTTCTTCAACCATCCTTTTAGCTGGTGATGTAGACTTGAATTCAATTTCAGGTAATTTCGTTTTCACAACGGGGTTGAAGACGTTGTATTTGAATCGTAATCCGATGACCTTATCAACCAGTCAGTTGATGAATGGACAGTGGCCTGCCGGTGCGATGAAAGTAGGGGGTCAACGCCTCACATTAGGTTCGGGTGTTTCTTCCTTCTTAGGGGCAGCCAAATTTTCCGGACCCGTGACTTTCTCAAATTCGATTTCTGTTGCAGGAGCCCTGCACTTTGCTTCGGATGCGGTAGTAACCATTCCGTATGGTTGTACGTTGACGGCAACGGATGAAATCCGTGTCGAGCCTGGGGCACGTTTCATTATCTCTAATGTACCTACTTCGCTGGATGCCGAATCGGTTACAAAGAATCTCTTAGTGTCAACAAAAACGGCAGGCTTACGTATTGAACAGTTGGTTTCTGTCACGGTCGTTTGGGAAACGGCTCCTTCCAATTCGGGAATCTCCAATCCGATTCCTGCATTCGTTGGTGATACCTTACAATACACAGTGACAGCTTCTTCATTCAAAACTTGGACTGGTGCAAATTCAGAGGACTGGTCGGGTGAAGGTAACTGGAATTTGAACGGGGCGACCTCCTATGAAGAAGGTGATTCGGTACTCTTCCCGGCGGCAGCTACCACGAAGACTGTTACCTTGTCGCAGTCGGTTTCACCGGAATTGATTACACTCACCGGAAGTTACTACACATTCAATGGTGGAACCAATGCGTATGCTTTTGAAGGCAATCCAAATGTTTCGCAACATGCTTCCACCTATCGTACAACATGGAATACGTTCTTTACGCGTGGTGTATATACGATTTATAAAGGTGCGGAAGCAAGTATTGGAATTGACGATTGGTCGTATGGCGGCTCCTTCTCTGGCGAAGGTAATATCGTCATCACAGAGGGGCGATTCGCTTTAA
>JAFTHG010000039.1 GCA_017457555.1 Kiritimatiellia bacterium
ACAGGGTCGTTGTCACCCTGCATAAGCGTGCTGCGGTCACCTGCGGCGTCAGGTGACACTACGGGCGCTGCGTCGCCCTGCCCCCTTTTTCACACCTCCCCACAAAAAAAGACGCGGTGGCATTGCTACCACCGCACTTTTGAGGGGTTACTCCACTAGCCTACTGCTCACTCTTCTTGGCACGAGCCTTAATCTTGAAAGTGCCGTTTACGCTCGGTATCTGGAAGCGGATGTAGCGCTTGTTACCCGAAGGAGTATTACTTACAGTCGCACCCGTCATATCGGTGACCGACGTCACGGTCACGGTCTGGCTCATTCACGCGTCAGCGTGCTCCCATTCCTCCCCCTTCCCCCGCACAGCGGCTCATTCGCCCATCAGCGTGTACCAAAAAATAACAGCGGTGGCATTCTACCACCGCTGTTATTTACTTTAAGTCCTATAGTTACTCGCCAGAAGTGTTTACGGCTTTTACCGTATATTTTGTGGTACCAGTACCATTCGCGAGAGATCCAGCCCAATACCAATAGAGACCGTCAGCATTAGACAAGCCTGCATTAGTAAGATCTGCATCTGTCAAAGCCGTGATTTCAGTATACTCACCATCATCCGTTGACAACTGAATAACCGTCGTATCGCGGAGATATGCCGCTTGACCAGAACCGTTTTCAACCTTCACAGCGATTGCCACCTGATCACCCACGACCGTGACATTGCTGACACCGAAGTCGGCACGGAGGGACAAAACACCCTCCACAAGGTTAGAGGCACCATAGTCTGTAAAGCAAGTATCATATTCTATGTTGTCAATCGCCGTCACATTCCCTTGAATTGAAGGGTAGATTTTCAATTCGTATGCGAGTTTTGCAGCATACGCCTCCAATTCATTAGATGCGCCGTTAATGTTTGCTTCCTGGAAACCAACATCAAACATACGATACTTTTCACGTGTTACAAAATAGACATTTTCTGTCGGCCAAAAACTGCCATCTGCTCTCTGACAAGTTACACAACTTGCCCACTCAATAGCAGTCAAACCTTCATACGCACCACCCATCTGAGTATAAATTGAGAAGAAAGTATTATTATACGCAATCTTGACAATTACGTGTCCGTCCTCAGGGAAGTGGATGTTCGAACTTCCGCCATAGTACGTAAATGGAGCATTTGCTTCATTCGCTGTTTTTGCATATGTAGCCGTATCAATAATGGCTCCTTCGGCAAATGTGATTGGACAGAGAATTTCATACAGCCTTTGAGCATCACCACGGATGGTTGCACCGGTTGCCACAGTTAACATACTACGAACGTGTGTCGTTGCATCAAGTGTAGCCCGCCGTTGTAGTGTCATTGTTGCATCACTCAGCAACGTAACCGCACCATCCAAAGTCAATGTGGCAGCATTTTCACCATAATCCTCTGTAGCCCCGATCTTTGCAAGACCACAAATCGTTGTGCCGTCGGACAAGATCAACACAGCTTTTTTATTTGCCGCACCTGTTACCGTGACATCCGTCAATACATTTGCCTTAGCTAACGTCAATGTTCCCGTGGTAACAGCGAGATCGCCAGTAAGTGTGCCATTAAAGGTGGATGTTGCGGTAGACTCGCAAACTAAATCACATCCAATCGTACCTGTACCAGAGATTGTCCCTGTCGCCCAAACAAGCACACCATTGACAGCCTTCCAGGTCTTACCTTCTGGAATAGTGGCATCTGCATTGTCCGAGAAAACAATCGCACCGTCACGTGTTGCAATATCACCAAAGCAGACAGTTGTACCAGTCGCTGTTTCAGCAGACAAATCCACTACTCCAGTAAATTGGTCTGCTGATGTGATGCCCAACCGCACATAAGCCGCATTTCCTCCTGATGTCTTATGTCCATAAAGCGTCCCAGCACCAACCAACTCTGTGATTATCATCGTCTGCCGGAGATTCGAATTTGACGTACCATTGATTCCCTCAAAGGAACCATTCAGTGTCAATTGCTTCACCGTACAATCATAGACGTATACCTTGACATAACCATTAAGTGTCAAAGACGATTCAGCATTAACAAGCTTTGCCAAATCCAATTTTGAATCTTCAACATCTGTCAATACCACCATACCGGTCCAAGTGTCTGCGACAAGCTTCTTCGACAAGGGTTCCGTCAGCGTTGCACCTGTAATAGACAACTCACCAGAGCCTGTCACCGAACCACTCAACACTGCATAATCCGTAATCGCAAGCGATGCGTTTTCATTGATTACAGTTGAAGCCAACTGTACACCGTTTACTGTCACACCCGTGTCAATCGTTGCAGCCGTTGCCGTCACCATACCGGCTCCCGTCTTCGTTATCGTGCCTCCTGTCACACCAGTGATTGTCACCTGTTTTAAAGACAACGCTTCTGCATTATCAAAATCAAAGGTTTGAGCATCTGCAGTAAAGTTAATCGTAAGGCTTTCCAGACTATTGCCAAATCCAAATGCCAACTGCGCTGTCGACCACGAAGTATACTGATCATCGCCAGAACCGACATTAATAATGCCTTCGGTGGTTGGCATTATCACTGTTGCTGCGCCTTCATAGAAGGAGAGACGATAGAGCTTCATAGAGGAACCCGTTTCTGCCGTGCTCATTGCGCCAATGGAGAAGTTACCACGATAGGATTCATCAACTCCAGTACCGGCAGATATCGTTACAGGCGTACCGCCATTTACTGCAACCGTACACTGATTGTTTGTGATGGTTATCGCAATGGTATCTGGAGTTGTGTCCGTCAGGTTAGCACCCTCAAGGTCAATCGCCACCTCTGCACTTCCGTTATAAGACCATGCGAGCGTATCAGCGTCTGTAACCGTAAGCTTTCCAAGGTCTGCAACCGTTGAACCCTTTGAATTCGGCCAATCCGTACATGCCAAAGACGAATCTGTAAAGAGCACATTCCCGGCGACCAAGTCTGAGACCGTCATCACCACGGTATAGGTGCTCGCCGTCGTACCAATGCGACCATCCACCACATTTACTGTGAGCGGAGCGCCATTCAAGGAGAGAACGCCATCAGTAACCGAAGGAACATTCGCACCACGCACGTCAAGTTGCCATGGGCGTTCCGATTCAGGCATATAACCAATCGGCGAGATGAAGCCTGTAGCAAAACCTGTGAAGTCGGTCCATTCTGCAGCCTTCAAGACGCCTGCCGTTTTGGATGCACCACTACGATCAGACTCTGCCACATCCGTCGTCTGAGTAGAAGCGACAGGTGTAGGTACTGCTGTAGCTTCACCGAAAGGATCAAACTTAGTATCAATCGCTTCAAACCACGCCTTCGCCATCTGTGCATAACCTTCCGTGGAAGGATGCAAGCCATCGTGACGCAAGAAACCATAATTATTCGCCATACCCAAGTCAACCAAGACGAGCTTGTCCGAGGCGAGACTTGTCACATAGGTTGCCAACTGTTCATTGAACGGCCCGATTTTATTCGTCATCAAACCGTCATCAGCACGCGGAATAATCTTTGCCACGAAGATTGTTGCGTTAGGATAGAGTGGTGTTGCCCCCGTACCTGCGGCATCTGTACCCGAACCATTGAGCAAGTAGAGAAGGCTCTTCATTTCATTGAGTGCATTCTCCACCGAATCACCGTCCATGCCGAAGTCATTCGTGCCGAGATGGAGCGTAATCACATCTGGTGTGCCTTGAGACGCAAGAACAGCCTGAACATTCGCATTACCAAAGCGAGTAATCATCTGATTCAAGCGAGCTCCGCTGTGACCTTCATGATGCACATTCTCCCCTAAGCTGGGCGACGGATTACCTTCTTCTGGATTTGCGATTCCAGAAGTTGAAGTGCCAAACACATCGGAGGAACCGAGATACTTCATCGTGTAACCTGTGCGCGTCAAATACTTATAGAGCGGCAAACGATAACCACCCGGCACGTGCCAGTTCGCACTGCTATTGTAGTACGTCACCAAGCCTGCGGTAATGGAGTCACCCACGGTGAGCACATTGAGCGTCTTAATCTCAAAGCCCCAAGTCGTCTCCGTTGTGACAACTTGAGCACCATCAGGTAAACCATCCACCTGCATCTGCGACCAGTCTGCGGCACCATCACCCGTGTACTGAAGGACGGTGTGCGAGCCATAACCGAAGGTCGCCGTCTTAAGACGAATCTTTTCAGGCACCGTAGTCACTTCCAATTCTGCATCGCCACCGCTCAAAATCGGAGATGTATCCACAATGCGCTCCGCAGTGAGAGTATAAAGAGGAACATAAGCGGGAATTACGATAGCGAGATTATTATCCAAATAGAGTGATGCCGACTGATTTGCGCCAACACCTACACCTCGAATTCCAATAGTCGCGCTAAAGCGGAACTGATAGGTTTTTGACGCATCCAAAATAACCGCATCTGCAAACGTGAAGAGATACCCTTCCTCTGTCGTTTCACAAGAAATCGAGGTTCCAATTTCAATAGACGTGTCATTTGCATCTACAATAGTTACTGTGGTTTCTGCATTTGCAGCATCGCCACTGTTGGAACGTTTCTTCAAGAAAAGAGACTTGAGTGCATAGGATTCTCCCGAAACCCAGCCTGGAGCATAGGGCACTGCAGCATCTAAGTCAACTTGAATACCTTTACCAGAAGCATCCTCTAAAGTTGAGAAGATTTCAGTCAAAGCTTCTGTAGATGTTGTAATGCTCGTACTCGCTGCAGGAATATTATCCAAGAGAAGTGCAGTCGGGGTCTTCACGAGGCGATAGTTACCCTCTGCGGTCTCATCACCCACCTTTACGGTTACAGCGGTACCATCTACTGCGCCTGTGTTACTTGCAAAGGTTGTCGTCTTCAAAATCGGCACAGCCGTACCAACAGCAGGAATTGCTGCGACCTTCACCGTAAGCGCAGATGGAAGCGTCACAGTGTTGGTCGCGGTGAGAGTGCCGCTTGTCGTATCAACCGTAGCACCACCAGCAAGGGTCAAGGCAGAGGCAATCGTACCAGTACCGGAGATGATGCCAGCCTCCGTAACGGTAACACCATTCACGGCCGAGAATGAACCCTTAATTGTGGTCGGTGTATTGACAAAGATATAGCCACGTCCAATCTTGGTCAAAGTGTCGTTGTCATTCCACTTGTTCCACGTATCCCATTCGGCGGGTCCGATTGCAACCTTCGGAGATGCATTCGTTAAAGCGAGTGTACCCGTGAAGTTTGAGAAGTCGCCTGTGAAGAAGTAGTTTGTATTCTCATTAGCGGAGATTGTCAACGTACCGTCACCCGAAATATCCCCTTGGAAAATCGGAATTGCATATTGTGTAGCACTGCTAATGGTATTGATGCCCTTGATTTCCAAATCAGGCGTATAGCAAGTAGCAGCCGTCTTATTGGAAAGCGATCCTGTGTAATCCTGCAAGCGCACCGTAGAAGAAGCATTGCCCAAACTGTTGAATGCAATATCATCCTGTGCCGGCGTGGAGACTAAGGCGAGCGTACCCGTCCAATTCGTCGCATCTGTCAAACCTGTGACATTCGTAGGAAGCACATCATTATAGGCCAACACGCCTTCACCTGTGACAGCTGCAACGGTTGTCGTATCGGCAACTGTTAATGCACCCGTTGCGGGAATTTCAGTAACGGTGAATGTAGCAACGCCAGCATTAACCGTCACCGTTGTATTAATCGTAGCGAGTTTCGTTGTGACAGCTGCAGCCGTTTCGCTCTTTGCAATCGTACCACCTGCTGTGCCAGTCACGGTGATTTGTGCGAAAGTGACTGCCGTTTCATTATCAAAGGTGAACCTGCCGGGTGTATCACCATCACCGAAATTAATCGTGAGAACCGTATCTGCTTCAAGTTCATTTCCGTCCAACAACGCAGACAACGTGGTTGTGCCACCAGCCACATCAGCAGACAAGGTCGGGTTCGTAATCACTTTGCGCAAGACGTACCCATCGGCATTCTGTGCCACATAGTAACCTTCATTACCATTGACGAGCACCGTCAAACCTTCAACAGCCGCTTCTTCAGTGATATCCGCATCAGCTTTAACAAGAATCTGCTGACCAGCGATAGTTTCTTCACCAGAAACCGTCACATTCAACGTGGCACCGAAAGTCACGTCACCTGCGACAGTCACAGCATCGTTCGAAATGTCAATAGAAGCATCATCAGCAAAAGTGATTGCTCCCTCAATAGAACCTGTACCAGACAAGGCTTTGCCAGACGCAATCGTGACAGTACCTGCTGTAGCATTCAAGGTTCCCAGGACCTGAAGATTGCCTCCTTCAATTTTTAATTCTGCTCCGTTATAGTCTGTGGCATTTTCGCTCATTGTGGCTGTTGAATCTGCCGCAATGGTAACCGTCCCCGTAACTGTAATCGGTGCAGGGAGCGTTGCTCCGGAGATAAGCACATCACCTACTCCAGAAACTGGAGCTAAATTACCGCCATAAATCTCCAAGGTACCATC
Source organism: Kiritimatiellia bacterium (assembly GCA_017457555.1). GTDB lineage: Bacteria > Verrucomicrobiota > Kiritimatiellia > RFP12 > DVOR01 > Spyradenecus. Next base: position 6,465 of record JAFTHG010000039.1, read on the forward strand.
ATTAACGATAGTCCCCTTGGTGAATGGAATTGAATTTGCCGTACCAGAAGCAAGTGTTGCTCCGGAATTAATTGTAATAGTACCATTATAGTTACCATTACCAGAATTCACCTTTACTGTACCCGAAGTGATAGTCAAGGCACTGGGACCTGAAAGCGTCCCCAAGATTGTCTCATTCCCTGCACCTGGATTAATTACCAAAGTTCCAACATTAATCGCACATGCAGAAGTTGCCTCTGCAACGGTCAGGGTCGCAGCGCCCTGTTTATCAAGTGTTCCACCCGAGATCGTACCACTCGTTGTATAGGGGAAACTGTTGTTCGCATAGAACTTCGCCGTGCCGGTAATGACAATATTGAGCGTTGCGTCTGTGGTAGTTTTAGTCGTTTGCGCCGCTGTGCCATTGGCAAGTTTGAGCGTTTTTCCGATTGTGCCTTTATCAACCGAGAAGTAACCTGCCGTTATATCCGTGGTACCGGTGAAGTTTTCAAAGTTTACTGCATTACTATGAGCGGCAGTCAATTTTACCTTAATTGTACCGTCACCTTCAATTGCCTTCACAATACCAGCGACAGCATCGCCAGCGGTCAAGTCAAGCGTCGTGTCCCTATCCAAGGAGATTGCGCTCGTTGTGGTAAGACCAGCAGCAGGGATAGCCAAGGTATACGCACCTGCCACCTTGAGCGTTGCACCCTGAACCGTCACAGCGTTCATCGTGACATTATCTTCCAAGGTCAAGGTAGCGCCTTCTTCAGCGATAAGCGTTACAGGGATATTCGTGAGGGATTCTGGAAGGCCTGTTGCGACCGTATCCCCAAACTTCCATTCCAGATCTGCCCAAGTAGAACCCACTGCGGGAACCGTTGCAGTCAACGCACCTGAGAAAGTAACCTCAAGCACATAGCCAGCGTCCGTCTTCACCACATCAATCGTGCGACCGTCAGCCCCTGTTGTTGGGAGCGTAACTTCAACCTTTGCGGTCTCGTCTTCGCACGTAACCATACCGGTCAAACCGATTGTGCTTGATTCCCAAACCTGCGACAAGTCAATCGAAGACGCGTCAATCGTTAAAGTATTGCCAGACGTCACCGTCACA
>JAFTHG010000040.1 GCA_017457555.1 Kiritimatiellia bacterium
CCTCGTTCGCGGCACGTTACGTCTTGCCTGCACGTGTATTTGCAGCCGTTGTGGGCAGACTTACCACACAGAATTCTCGGAAAAAGCCTACTGTGAAACCTTTGAAATTACAGGTTTAAATATCTTGGACTTGACGGAATCCGTGCGAGAAGGTATTATACTTGCTCTTCCTTCGTACCCGATTTGCAAGGAAGACTGCAAAGGCATCTGTCTGCATTGTGGCCAAGATCTCAATGCAGGACCGTGTACCTGCGCGAAAGGAGAGGGCAATTCTCCTTGGGACGCGTTAGACGGTTGGATGGCTTAAGGCATAACTGCGAGAAGCTTAGAGAAAGAAAGAGAGACATCAAATGGCAGTTCCTAAACGCAAAAAGTCCAAAATGCGTGTTCGTCAGCGTCGTGCACAGATCAAGGCCGCAATTCCCGGCACGGTGACGTGTGAATGCGGCGCAACGCGTCTGTCGCATCGTGCTTGCCCCTCCTGCGGCAAATACGATGGCCGTCAGGTGATTGCTGTCGAGGAATAAGCACTAACGCCGCAATGATGCGGCAGAGCGGAGGAGCCTTATGCGGATTGCGCTGGATGCAATGGGCGGTGATAATGCGCCGTATGAAATTGTCTGGGGCGGTGTTTGGGCCGCAGCCAAGACGGACGACGATATTATTCTTGTCGGTGATGAAGCGGCAATTCGGGATGCTTTGAAGATAAAGCATGCGAAGGTGCGTCCGCTCCCCGATGTGGATGCCTTGCTGAACAGTGGCAAAGTCCGCATTGTCCACACCGAAGAGTCGGTGGCAATGGATGATGCTCCTGCTGCAGCAGTGCGTCGTAAGAAGAATTGTTCCATCAACATCTGTATGCGGATGGTGAAGGAAGGCGAAGCAGATGCAGCCGTTTCGGCCGGTAACTCCGGAGCAATGGCGGCTTCTGCGCTCTTCATTCTGGGCCGCATTAAAGGCGTGTCACGTCCGGCAATCGCAACCGTGATGCCGACGGCTGATGGCGATCGACCGCTTCTGTTACTGGATGCCGGTGCAAATACCGATTGTCACCACGAATGGTTGCGCGAATTTGCCGTGATGGGCGATGTTTACAGTCGCTTGGTATTGGGCCGCGAAAAGCCGGAAGTCGGCTTGATGAGCATCGGTACCGAAGATTGTAAGGGCAACGAACTGACGAAGCAAGCGTTTCCGATCTTGCGCGATTACACGCCCGGCATTAACTTTAAAGGTAATGTTGAAGGGCATGACGTGTTTGAAGGTCAGACAGACGTGATTGTCTGCGATGGCTTCGTGGGGAACGTGATTCTCAAAACATCGGAAAGTGCTGCCCACGCAATGGGCGGTTGGCTCAAGCGTATCATCAAATCCCGTCTGGCCTACAAACTGGCCGCACTGATGTTGTTGCCGGCTTTGAAGAAATTTAAGCAGCAGATGGATCCAGAGATTCACGGTGGCGCACCTCTTCTGGGCGTGCCGGGTGCTGTGATTATCACACACGGTTCCTCCTCATACAAGGCCATCTTCTATGCTTGCCGGGCAGGGTCCCGTGCCGCAGCGCACAATGTTTCCAAGGAGATTGAGGAACATATCGCCAACCTTCCGGAGATTCCGTTAGAAGAAGAAATGGACCAGGTGCCAGCGGCTGCAGCCCAATAAAATTGCAGAATTGCAAAACCAAGGGTTGCAACTTCTTGTCGAAACCGCTAAACTATGTCACAGTTTCACTGAAAGGACAGTTGTTATGTTGAATTGTTTTTTTGCAGGTCAGGGTGCTCAATTCCCGGGAATGGGCAAAGACCTCGCTGAGAATGATCCCGAAATCATGGCTCTCTTTGATAAGGCCAATGAAGTGCTCGGGTTTGACTTGAAGACGATTTGCTTTGAAGGTCCGGCAGAGGCTCTGACGAAGTCTGATGTTTGTCAGCCGGCAATTTTCACGGTTTCGATGGCTTGCTATACCGCATTCCGCAAGCAGTGCCCCGATGCTCCTGCCGCTGCAATGGCAGGTCTTTCCTTGGGTGAATGGACTGCTCTCTGCGCTGCTGGCGTATTGGATTTTGAAACAACGCTCAAAATTCTTCAGGCCCGTGGCAAGTATATGCAGGAAGCCTGTGAAGCAAAGCCCTCGGGCATGATTTCCATTATGGGCGCATCGCCGGATCAACTGAAGGCTATCTGCGAAGGATCCGGTTGCACCGTTTCCAATATCAATTCGGACGCACAGCAGGTGATTTCCGGCACGCATGAAGCTGTGGCAAAGGCCGCTGAATTGGCTACCGCAGAAGGCATCAAGAATGTGGTGCTTCAGGTCGCTGGAGCTTTCCACTCGCCCTTCATGACCCCCGCTCGTGAAAAGTTGGCTGAATTTGTGAAGGATATTCCTTTCGGCAAGCCCGCTGTGCCGGTGTTGTCGAATGCGACAGGTACCTTCCACGCAGAAGACGGCGAAACCATTAAGGCCGCAATGCTCACACAGGTTGACAGCCCCGTACACTTCTCTGACTGTGTCAAGGCCGTAATGCCGAATGGTGGCATCTTCGCAGAATTTGGTCCCGGCAAGGTGCTTTCCGGTCTTATCCGTCGCATTGACAAGGCCAATGCCGTCACGAATGTTCAGGACACCGCTTCGCTCACCGCAACGGTCGCGAAGGTGACTGCCTAAACTCGCTTAACCGATAAAGAAAGGAATACCTCATGGATTTCACAGGTAAAGTTGCTCTCGTCACCGGTTCTGGTGGTGGTATTGGTCTCGCAACCGCGAAGGCTCTTGCCGAGGCAGGCGCAGACGTTGCTGTTCTTGACTTTAATCCCGCGCTTTTGGAGAGCGCCAAGGCAGAAGTTGAAGCCTATGGCCACAAGGTGATTACGATTCAGTGCGACGTTTCCAAGGCAGATCAGGTGGATGCTGCAGTCAAGCAGACTGTGGATGCTTTCGGTCGTCTGGATATTCTCGTCAACAATGCCGGTATTACTCGCGACAACCTCCTGTTGCGTATGGAAGAATCCGAATGGGATGCCGTTATTGCGACCAATCTTAAGTCCGTCTATCTCTTCTCCAAGGCCGTTATCCGTCCAATGGGTAAGAATAAGGGTCCCGATGGTAAGCCTTGCGGTGGCGTCATCATCAACACCGCCTCTGTCATTGGTCTCTTCGGCAATGTTGGTCAGCTCAACTACGGCGCAGCCAAGGCTGGCGTGATCAATATGACCAAGACGATCTCCAAGGAATATGGCAAGAAGAAGATTCGCTGCAATGCTGTTGCTCCAGGCTTCATCAAGACCAAGATGACCGAAGTCCTCTCGCAGGAAGCCAAGGACGCTATGGCCAAGATGATTCCGCTTCAGGAACTCGGCGAACCCGAAGATGTGGCTAAGGCAATTCGCTTCCTCGCATCCGATGAAGCCTCTTATATCACCGGCCAGACGCTCGCAGTCAGTGGCGGTATGGCATTCTGATTTCATTTTTCACAACAACCTTCCCCGGTGTGAGCCGGGAAACTAAAACAACCCAAGGAGTACATAACATGTCCCTCGAACAGAAAGTTACAGACATCATCGTCGATCAGCTTGGTGTGGACGCCGCACAGGTCGTGCCGGAAGCATCTTTCATCGATGACCTCAACGCCGACTCCCTCGATCAGGTTGAACTGATCATGGCTTTCGAAGAAGAATTCGGCGCAGAAATTCCGGACGAAGACGCAGAAAAGCTGACCACCGTTGGCGCTGTGATTTCGTACCTCACGGAAAAGGGCATCACCGCTGAATAAGCGCTGACGGTCTTAATCCGTAAGAGAAAAAGCCGCATCTTCGGATGCGGCTCTCTTTTTATTGTCACCGGTATTCAGAAAGCAGGTCGGACGCGTAAGGGAACGGTTTCAGAAGAAAGTTATCTTGCGGCAGAGGATAATCGGTGGTGTTATGGTGTGAGGTTCAGGTGTGTCGTTTGCAAATGTGAGACGAAAAAGCAGATGGTCACTATCGTTATCAGGCGACTTGCAGCGCGAGAACGTGATACACTTATAATAAGTGAGAACATCTGTAGGTCATTGCAGTCGCAGTTTACTCCTCTGGAATGAATTTAACAGCTTTTGGATGTACTGCCTAAAGGAGAGATGCGGTGTCAGAAAGAAGCTGTGCGGCGTGGAAGAGGGGTGTTGCTGCTTTCAATAGCGCAAAAACAATCGCCTTTTCTAGAGTTTTTTGTCTTGAATGTGATTAAAGTGTTGCGTGCGGGCCTGAAATGCGCTATTCTATAGCAAGAGAGATTGTGTTATGACATCAATGCGATACACCTTTTTCAGTGCCGTAATGGTTGCGTTTGCGATGCAGACGTTGTCTGCGGCTACGAGTGGATGGCTTTCTCCGGAAGCTACGGAAGCCAATCCGTACACCTTTTTGGATGCGACGGGGACAACGGTTACGTTGCCTTCTGCGCTTTATTCCGGGTGGACGGTCTTTAATGCTTCGTCGGCAACAGTTGAAACAGCGCAACAATATGACGTTTCTTCAGCTGCGGATGCGGATAGCGTAGGGGATGGTATGTTGCGCTTTAAGGGGCAAGTGGCAGATGAAAATGCCTATTTGGCTCTTGGCATCCGCGCCTCTGCAACAATGGATACGCCACAGACATTGGAGCCTGTGAGTGGAAAGGTCCGAGTTGATAATGTCTATGCCAAGGTGCGTTTTGTGGAATGTGCCGAAACGCCGGAAGTTAGCGAGTTGATGGAGATGTATCCCTCTTACGCAGATAGTTTGCCGACAGAGAACGGTGAGTTGCCACCCTTTACTGCGGCAAAGTTGGGCGTTTGCGTGGGTGATGACGGTTATTTTCGTGTGACGCGCGTTCGAAGCGGTACGGCAGATAATCCTGGTGATGGTTTGCCGGAGAATTACACGTATGAATTCTGTAAGTCCAAGCATAGTTATGCCGAAGTGGGTGGCGGTGCTGTGATTATCCGTATTGAATTTAATACGTATGAGAGTGTGGATTACTCCTATCGCCGTGCATTTCGGATTTTTGCTAAAAATGCAGATGGTGGTGAAGAAATCTGCCTTACAGAAGACTTGGGCTATCCCTGGTTGATTCAGGATGGTGTGTACCAATTTGATTTCTCTGCGTTGGAAGAGGATGAGTGGCTCTACGCAATTGATGATGCTATTGCCTCGGCAGGAGGCGTTTTACCCTCCGGAGAAGCACGCGCAATGGTGGATGCTCCGATTGATGCATTGAATCATCTGGCGTTTTCGGCATCGGATGGTGGTTTCTACAGCGCGTGGATGTCGCAAGCCACATTGGACGATGTGGTGACATTGTCAACTTATGATACCAGTTTGTTTACGCCGTTTGTGAGTGCACCGGGTGTCTATTTTGACTTGTATGCAGCTTGGGCTGCGGATTACAATGTGACGCTGTCGGACTGGTTGAAATCCAGTGAGGGTGGTTTAACGCCCTATGCGGTGGATACGGCAGCAGATGAATTGACACAACACGCTTTTGACGCCTTCTTGCTCTATATGGACCCGGAAACGGATGAAGCCCTGCGTCTAACGGTGACGGGAATCGTTCCGGAAGAGGATATGGTTTCCTTTACGGTTACGGGGCCGGACGGATGTAATTTGCGCGAAGCGGTGAGTCGTGCTTCACGCCTGCGGATTCGCCGCGCGGCCGATTTGGCATCGTTGGCCACGGCAGATGCAACCGACTATGACATTGTCTTCTCCAGTGATGGCACAGTAGCGTCCTTTGCGGTGCCAAAGGTTGAGGACGATGTTGAGTTGCCTTTCATGCAGGCGACATTGGTGCCTGTGACTGATTGTGAATAATAATCATACAAAACCGTACTTTCGGCGTAAAAAGGTGAAACTTTTTACCGGAAAGTGCGGCTTTTCTTTGCGATAGCGGTAGAATTAAGGTATAATTACGCGTCACTTTTAAGGAGTGTTTACGATGAGCGCAACAATTGAAGAAATTCGCCACAGTGCGGCCCATTTAATGGCGTCTGCGGTTTGCTCGATATTTGAAAATGTAAAGATTGATATCGGTCCGGCAACCGAGGATGGATTTTATTACGACTTTGATCTGGAACATCGCCTGAGTGCAGAAGATTTTCCGGTTATTGAAAAAGCAATTCGGAAATTAATTGGGGCGAAGTTACCCTTTGTCCGTGAAGAAGTTACACGCGAACAGGCTGCTGAGATCTTCAAAGATCAGCCCTATAAGTTAGAGCGTTTGGCTGACATTCCGGAAGGTGAAACGGTGTCGTTGTACCGCACGGGCGATTATGTTGATTTATGCCGTGGCCCTCATGTGGAGCATAGCGGGTGCATTGGCGCTGTCAAATTGATGAATGTTGCAGGTAGTTACTACCGTGGTAACGAAAAGAATAAGATGTTGCAGCGCGTCTATGGGATTGCTGCTACATCGCAAAAAGAATTGGATGCAATCATTAATCGCATTGAAGAGGCCAAGAAGCGTGACCACCGTAAGTTAGGTAAGGAGTTGGAACTCTTTACGATTACTGAGAGTGTGGGCCCCGGCCTGGCACATTGGCTACCGAAGGGTGCCCGCGTGCGTGTCGCAATTGAAGATTACTGGCGCAAGGAACACTTCCGTCACGGTTATGAGATGCTCTTCACGCCTCATATTGGCCGTGCGAATCTCTGGCAGACATCTGGTCACTTGGGCTTTTACAAGGATGGTATGTTCCCACCGATGAATGTGACAGAAGGTGAGGGCGATAAGGCAGTTCAGGAAACGTATTACGCCAAACCGATGAACTGTCCCTTTCACATTCAAGCCTATTTGGCGAAGAAGTACAGCTATCGTGATTTGCCCTTGCGGTGGGCAGAATTAGGCACTGTGTACCGTTATGAGAAGGATGGCGTGCGCCATGGACTTTTCCGTGTGCGTGGTTTTACGCAGGATGATGCCCATATTTTCTGTGCTCCGGAAAAGATTGAAGATGAGATTCGCTTCACGGTGAAGTTCTGCTTGCATATTTTGCACCGTTTCGGCTTTCAGGAAATTACGGCTTACCTTTCAACCCGTCCGGAAAAAGCGGTTGGTGATCCCGAAATGTGGGAACAGGCTACGGCATCGTTGCGCCATGCGCTTGAAGCAGAGGGAATGCATTACGAAGTGGATGAGGGCGGTGGTGCCTTCTATGGTCCGAAAATCGATATGAAGATCAAGGACGCCCTTGGCCGTGAATGGCAGTTGGGAACGATTCAGTTTGATTTTAACTTGCCGGAACGCTTTAATTTGACGTATGTCGGTGAAGATGGTAAAGAGCACCGTCCGTACATGGTGCACCGTGCATTGCTTGGTTCATTGGAACGCTTCTTCGGCATTCTAATTGAACACTATGCTGGAGCTTTTCCTGTGTGGCTGGCCCCTGTTCAGGCGAAGGTCCTGCCCATCACTGATGCACAGTTGCCTTTTGCGAAAGACGTTTTGGCAAAATTGAAGGGTGCTGATTTACGCGTGGAAATGGATGCC
>JAFTHG010000041.1 GCA_017457555.1 Kiritimatiellia bacterium
TCAGGGATAGGAGGGATGACAGGGATGAGAGGTTTTCTGCCGCTCTTTGAGGGTGAGGCAGGGATTTCAGGGGCAGGAGGGATATCAGGGGTGGGAGGTTTTCTGCCGCTCTTGCACGTGACTTTACACAGGCATCTCTTCTTTTAGTCGCCTTTTTCAGGGCTGGTGCCTTTACTTTTCAGGGGTGTGCAGGGGGATGTGCGCTTTTTTAGGCGTGTTATCCCTTTTATCGCTTTTATCCCTAAAATCCCTTTGGATTGCGTGCAGGGCTTTCGGGGATAGGAGGGGTGGCGGTGTGTCTGTCGCTCTGCTATGGAGATGATAGCACAGGTGGGGGATGTTGGCAAATGGTGTGGGTGTGTGTGAGGGGCTTTTTGGGCAGATTTGGGGTGAAAAGGTGGCGTTTTTGGGCTCAATTTTCAGCGAAAAAGCCTCCCCAATTTCAGCGACATTGAGGAGCAGTTTCAGCGATATTACCACCTGTCTTTCAGCGACATTGGACTTATCAACAGGTGAAATGGTGTTGATCGCTCGATTGCTTTGCACCAAGGAAGCCGCTGTAGACGGGTTGATTTCAGCCTGTTTCCTGCATAACTCCTTGCACCGCAATGCTTTATCTTCATTTTGCTCACTGTGGCCAAGTGCTCCTTTTTTGCCCAAAATCCGCCCCCAACGGTTCTAATCGCTATCCACGCAAAAAAATTTTCAAATCGGCCAAAATTATCCCCCAAAACGGCTCCAAGTGACGTTTCTGCGTATGGAAATAAGGCTATGCGTTTACGTTACCTCTATCCGAATGGATCGTTGTGGCGCATCGGTGGATTCTAAAATCGGCTTATTTAACTAAAAGGGGGCGGATTCCGATGGGAATGCGTCCTTTTTTTAGCGTGTTTGGGTTGATAAAGTGCAGAGTGGAGGACAGGTTGTGGTGATGGGGGAGGCCTGATTTATCGGGGTTTTGTTGAAAAAGACAGGAAAAAAGGACAGGTTCTGAACAAGGGTGGACAGTTTGTGACTGACTGAATGCTGTGACGGTGGCCGGGTGGCTGCGGCGGCGGGATGCGGTTCAAGACTGTTCTATCTGAAAGGAACCTGATTATGGGAACACTTAATGTTGAAAATGGTGATACGAATGCGATTCGTTATGATGTCATTCGGAATGCTGCACAGGAGAAGTTGACGGGAGAGTCGGCGTATTGTGCTCGTGTTTATGCCCCAACGAAGAGTCTGCGTGAGGTCGCAGAAACGATGGTGCGTGAAGGCTCGAAGTACAGTGCTCACGAGGTTTATTCCATCCTTGAATCTTTCGCAGCGGTGGTGACACGTTTGTTGCAGGAGGGTTCTGCGGTGAATGTGGGCTCGCTGGTGCGCTTCCGTCCGAGCATTGTCGGGAAGTTCAGCTCTGAAGACGAGTCGTTTGCACGTGGGACGCATCGGATTAAGGTGCGTGCAAGTGTGGGATCGGCGTTGCGTGATGTGGCGGCTTCGGCTGCAGTGACGCGAATCTCTCAGGCGGTGCCGCTACCGACGTTGACGGCTGTCTACAATGGTCTGTCGGGTACGCCCAATACAGTGTGCAGTGAAGCGACGATGATTATCACAGGGACGTCTCTGATTTGGAATGAAGAGGCCGAAGATGAGGGCTTTTTCGCCAATCTTGAAGGGCTGGATACGCGGTGCCAGGTGATTAAAACCAGTGCTAAGAATGACACGGCGATTGTGTTAATGCCGCACGCTTTGTCTGAAGGGAATGAGGTGGAACTGTCGTTCCGTACGCGTCATACCACGAGTGGCAATCTGGCTCTGATCATCTATTCCGAGATGTTGCAGTATGAAGCAGAACCTGTTGATTAATGAAAGGAGGTAACAGATGCATCCATTTTGGGAACCACTCTTGGAATTTATCCGCCTGATTTTGGAAAAACTTCTCCATCTTCAGCAGTAATTCCACTGGCAGCCGTCTTCACCGGCGGCTGCTTTCTTTTGATCTTTGACAACTGAATGAAGCACCCTTACCTGACTGTGTGCAGGATTGCGAGATTGGCAAAGGCCGATAACGCATCGCTGTCACGGTCAGGTGTTTTTGTTTTTCAACGCGATGGCAGTACAAAAAAACGACCGTCGTGTGACGGTCGTGGGGTTCATAATCAGTAGTAAGAGTGAGCCTTCAGCAGACGATCAGCAGTCAATCGGTGACCTGTCTGCGCGGATCTGAATTAATCACAATCAAGTTCGACAAGGTCGCGGATGTAATTCAGGATCGGGTTCACCACGTCAGGCGTGTGTGCGGCAAAGAGTTTTGCGGCAAGATCCATCCTTTCTTCAAGAATTTTTTCGCTCCAAAGGGTAGCTTGGAGCCGGTTCTCGGGGAATTGATTCTCCAGCCAGCGTTGCAAGCAGGCCAGGCGAACGCCACAGTGAAGCGCTGTTTTCCACGCAATGCGGTCAAGCTCTTCAGATTGACGTTGTAGCGCCCATTCGGTATGGGTGAGGATAATGCGCACAAAGCGTCCTGCGGGTGAGGCAGGATCATACTCTGCATCGCTAAGGTCCATCATCGGCAAGCCGAAGAGGGAAGCGCAGTCACGATAGGCGATCTGGATTTCTCCGATAGGGAGAGGAGAATCGCCGATGATTGAATTCAAGGAGAATTCACCGAACATGTCATTTTCACAGTCATCCATAACACCCTCATAAACGACAGTTGCAGAAGAGTGTTACATCTTTTTTATTTTTTTTCAACTTTTTATTATCCGGGTGTCTCGGATAGCTACCCTTTATTAAAGGTAGGACGCACGTTTTGGGGTGCTGTTACGCTATTTTATTCAAAAAGGTTCATTTTTTGCTTGCTTTGCGTTTGGGGCTTTGCTATCGTTATTTGCGATGAAACGAAATGCTTACTTTTTTTACTTTACCGTGACACCCGCGCGCGCTGCTCGGGCCATCCACTGATTGTAAAAAGTAAGGATGACTTTAAGAACGGCCGCGCTCCTTCAGAGGAGGTGCGGTTTTTTTATACAGAAAGCGAGTAATACGATGATTATCATCATGAAACCGACGGCAACCCAGGCCGATGTGCAGACGATTTGTGACTGGATTACCTCTTTGCGATATCAACCGCGCGTGACGACAGGTGCCGATCAGACGGTGATTGCATGTATCGGCAACGAAATCAATCCGCAAACGGTAGCGCAGTTGGAAGCGCTGGATACGGTTCAGGAGATTATCCACGTGAGTAAGAAGTACAAGCTCGTGTCGCGTGATTTCAAGCCGGAGGATACGGTAATTGAAGTCAAAGGAAATAAAATAGGCGGTGGCAATATTCCGGTGATGGCAGGACCGTGTGCTGTGGAAAGCTATGATCAGTTCCACGCTGTAGTGTCGGACTTGACGAAGCTGGGCATCACCATTATCCGCGCAATGGTGTACAAGCCTCGCACGTCCACGTATGACTTCCAGGGTTTGAAGGAAGAGGGCATCCGTGTGCTGCGTGAAGTGAAGAAGGATTTCCCGCATGTGGCATTCATTACGGAAGTGCCCGGTCCGAATCAGATTGAAGGCTTGATGGATGTGACAGACATCTTCCAGGTGGGTGCCCGCAATTCGCAGAACTATGATTTGCTGGAGCGTTTGGGCAAGGCCGGGAAGCCCGTGATTTTGAAGCGCGGTCTGGCCGGAACAGTGGAAGAGTGGTTGCAGAGCGCGGAGTATCTGATGGCCAATGGTTGCACGGATGTAATCCTGTGCGAACGCGGTATCCGCACGTATGAAACGATTACGCGTAATACGCTTGACTTGGGTGCGCTGGCAGCTACGAAGCGTTTGACGCATCTGCCAATCGTGGCTGACCCCTCGCACGGTGGCGGTAAGTTGGAATTGGTGGTGCCATTGTCGCGTGCTGCGTTGGGAGCCGGCTGTGATGGTCTTTTGGTGGAAACACACCCGGATCCGAAGCATGCTTATTCGGATGCAGCACAGCAGATTCCGTCGGCAACATTCGGCGACTATCTGGCCGCCATCAAGCCGTGGCATGAATTGGCAATGGCGATGCGCCGTATCTAAATGGATGCACATCGCGACAACCGGGAGAGAGGTTGTCGCGATGTGTTTTTAGTTGTCAGATAACAAGACGGGATAATTCTGACACCTTTTGCCTGAGAGGCTTCCTTATTTAAGAAGGTAGAACGCCACCTTATGAAGTTGTATTATCTGGGACCAGAAGAAACGTTTTCGCATCGGGCGGCCACACGTATGGCGAAGCCTGAAGAAATTCCGATACCTTGCCACAACTTCCGCGAGGTGTTTTATAAGTTGTCACAGGATCCGGAGGGCGCAGCCGTGGTGCCCTTTGAGAATACGACGCAGGGACCTGTTACAGAAGTAATGGATCTTCTGGCGGAGTATACAGCGTTAATTGCAGTGGAGTGCCGGGCAATTCCGGTGCATCAACATCTGCTGACGCGTGATTTAACAACGCCGATCACACGGATTCTCTCCAAAGCGGAAGCGCTTGCCCAGTGCCGTGCCACGCTGAATCACATCTATCCGGAGTTGCCATTGGTCGCCGTATCCTCGACAGCAGAGGCAGCACGCATCGCAGCAGAAGACCCCACAGTGGGAGCTGTTGCCGGAGAATCTACGGCAGAACGCTATCATTTGACGCTTCGCCGGGCAGATGTTCAGGATGTGCAGGGGAATACAACGCGCTTTTTCCGTTTGGAACAGCGCCATGGGTCGGCTTTTTCCCGGGCACGTTCAAAAGCTTTACCATCAACACATGCGCTGATCTATGTGGAGATTGAGGATCGTCCGGGCTCGCTGATGGATGTCCTGAAACCCTTGCGTCCGCTGGATTTAACCTTTATTCAGTCGCGGCCATTGGTGGGAGAAAAGTGGAAATATGCCTTTTTCATGGAGTTGCTGATTGGCAATTCCGGCGTTCCTCCGGCGACAGTCCTGGCAAATGTGCGTGAAGCGGCGAGCGAAGTGCGGGTTTTGGGCGATTACACAATCACCACACAGCCCACGGTGCCCGATGCATCAACCACGACGGCACTTTCCAGTCTGCGCGCAATGATTGCCGATATTGATGCCACCCTGATCCGTTCCTTTGCTGGACGGCGGCGTTATCGCCTGAATCCCAGTTTGTATGTCCATGCCGAACCCGTTTCACTGGACGCGCTGGCCAAGGCGTTTGCCTTTGGTGACGGCACGGATCAAACGCGGTTGTTGCGTCGCTTTTATCTCACAACGGTGGTGCCTTATCTGGCGGCTCGCGGGGAGGACGCTGACCCCCGTGAAGCGCTTTATGCGGACACAGAGGTTATTTCAGCCTTGGCTCGGCGGTGTCGCTTCTCAACCAAGGTGATTGCCCGTAAGCGCATTGAATTGGCTCCGGAATTACGTGCCGCCGCTATTACAGGCGATCCGGCAAAGGTGGAAGCGGCTTTATTGAATCAGGCCGTGGAAGATAAGGTTCTGGCGCGCATTGTTGCTTACGCAGAGCGGGAGCATTTTGACGTGGCGGGAAGCAGCCCGGAAGCGGCTGTACGCCATTTGAAGGCGCTCTATCGTGATTATCTCCTGCCGCTGTCGCGCCTGATTCAGGTTTATGTGATTCTTGGTGACGGCATGGAATAATGCGCTGCCAAGCCGATGTGCTTTTTGAATTGTTTTTGATTGTCAAAGGAGTATTCTAATGGCTGACACATGTAACAAAGATACCCGCCCGGATTGGGATACCTACTTTATGTCGATTGCACAGGTTGTTGCAACCCGTGCCAATTGTTCGCGTCGTAAAGTGGCGGCGGTGATTGTTTCAGAAAACCGGATCATCTCGACAGGTTATAATGGTACGCCGCGTGGCATCACGAACTGTTTTGATGGTGGTTGCCCGCGATGCTCCGGTAATGTGCCCAGCGGCTCTTCGCTGGAAGAGTGTATTTGCGTCCATGCCGAACAGAATGCGATTTGTCAGGCGGCTTATTATGGCATTCGTCTGGCAGGATCCACGATTTATGTTACGCTGACGCCCTGCTTGACCTGCGCCAAAATGATTATCAATGCGGGCATTCGCGAAGTGGTCTATGCCGGAAATTACGCCTTTGATGTGCAAACACAAAAGCTTCTGGCGGATGCCGGTGTGGTCTGTCGCAAGTATATCGCGCCTGAAACAACCGAAACGCCCTGATGATACGGTATTGCTTTTTGGGGTGCTTACTGCTTTTTTGTCAGGCGATCGCGCTGGCAAAGGGAGTGGCTTCGGATGTCAATCAGAAGGATGTCGCACGGTTGAAAGCCCTGCCACAACCTCTGCAATCTGCTGATGGGGCATTTTATGTAAGCTGTGCCACCGCGGAGCGAGCGTCGTGGCGGTGGCCCATTTTGCGTTTTACTGAAACGGTCCGCACGCATTTGAGTGACACCTTTTTGCCTTTAGGAGCATCGGCGGCGCCACTTCTGATTGAAATTGGCGCAGAAACCAATGCCGTCGCCACCATTGAGCGCCGTTCGTTTCGCACGGGTGATGGTTTTGCTCAGTTGATTCTCCGTGTGCCAAATCCGGAAACGGTGGATCTGGAAGTCTTCCGTGAAGCAGTGGGGGAGGCCTTGCTGCGTGAGAAGTTTCGCGAGCAGACGGGTCGTTATGCAGGTTTTTCGTGGCCGAAATGGTGGTTGCGTGCCGTGGTGAATGCCTCTAAGGGAAATGTCTGGAAGGCAGAAGCCTATGAACGTTTCCAAACTGCAATCCGTCAAACGACACCTCCGACGTTGCGGCAACTCTTTTTTGCTGATTCAGAACCAGATTCAGATGCGGCTGCCTTTCTGGCAATGTGGGTTTTGAATGAAACGGTGTACCAAAAGCGAGACCAGCGGGTGGCTCTTTTGACGCAGCCATGGGATGTTGACCGTTTGCTTCAAATACTGGATGAAGGCGCATGGCAAACATGGTTGGCCGAACAGGATACCGTGATTCTTTTACCCGGCACAATAACTTATTCCCAATTTCTGCGGTGGCAATCAACATTGGCAGACCCGCAGAGTACGGATGAGGCGATGCGGTTGGCAACAGCGATTAGTCGTGCGATGATTGGTCGTCCGCAGCCCTTCTGTGATTTATCGGAACTCTATCTGCGAGCCTATTCTGCTTATGTAAATGGTGGCCTTGAGGCTTACCGTCCATTACGCAAAGAAGCAGATGAAGCGGCTCATTTTTTAGAACAATACCTGAAGCGCGAGAAGTTACTCTCGCTTGAATCCTTATCATTGTCATCCTCCTCTTTAACGCCAGCTGATTAAATAAATCGGCTACCGAAAGGTCCTCTGGATTATGAAATCGAATGATACCGCCACAACTGTAGGTAAAATCAACCCTGATGTGCTTACCTTTACGGAAGGCAAAGACCCTGTTCTTGATCTTGCCCTTGCCGAGGTTGATTGCATTGGCACAGCTGCTCATGTTACGATGCTTTCACGGATGAACTACACGCCGACACTCTTCACCGAAGAACAGCGAATTGCCGTATTGAAGGGGCTGAAAGCCATTATTGAAGAAGCGCGTCGCGGAGAATTTACGATTACAGCTGCCGATCAGGATGTACATTTGGCAGTGGAGCGTCGCTTGACAGAACGTTTGGGAGATCTTGGCAAAAAGGTACACACCTGCCGCAGCCGCAATGATCAGGTCGCTGTGGATATCCGCCTGCACGTGCGAAATGAATTGAATGCACTGACGCTTGAATTGGCCGATTTAGCAAAGGCGTTGTTGGCATTGGCAAAGGCACACGCCGCCATTCCGCTAGTGGGGCGGACTCATTTGCAACCGGCAATGCCCAGCAGTGTGGGGATGTGGGCCAGTGCGTATGCAGAAATGCTATTAGACGATGCCTATTTATTGGAAGCTGCCGCAAAGACAAATAATCTCTGTCCACTGGGATCTGCGGCAGGTTATGGCGTGCCTTTGCCGATTGATCGTCAGTTGACCTCGGATTTACTGGCTTTTGAACGTCCGCATCATAACGTCTTTTATGCATCCTGTGCGCGTGGTAAAGACGAAGCAGTGCTGCTTGCTGCGTGCTCGCAGGTTATGTTGTCTCTCTCGCGTCTGGCAGAAGATTTGATTCTCTTTTCAATGCCAGAGTTCAAATACTTTACGTTGCCGCGTGAACTGTGCACCGGTTCGTCCATTATGCCGCAGAAGTATAATCCTGACGTGCTCGAACTCATCCGCGCCAAAGCTGGATTGTTGGTGGGCTATACGACCTCTGCAAATGTGATTCTTAAGGCAATGCCCGGAGGTTATAATCGCGATTTGCAGGATACAAAGGAACTTTATATGGAAGGTCTGCGCGTGACGCGGACATCACTGCGAATTATGAAGCTGATGGCTGACAATCTGACAGTTAATCCGAATGCGTGCCGTGCAGCCTTCAATGAACCTGGAGTCTTCGCTACGGACCGGGCTTTGGAACTTGTTGCCGGCGGTATGCCATTCCGTGATGCTTATCATCAGGTGCGTGATCACCTGGAAGATTTGCGTGGAATGAATCCGGATACGGTGATTGCTCAAAAGACACATCTGGGCGGTACGGCAGGAATTCAGTATGATGTGCTTGAAGCGCGTGCTGAGGCTTTGGCCGAAAGCGCACAGGCTGCTCAGGAAAAGGTCGATAATGCAGTGAAGACGCTCTTTGCTCCGGCAGAAAAATACTGAGGACTGTCAGATTCGCCTCAGAAATTCAACTTAAGACACCCCTTGCTGTCAGTGATGGTAGGGGGTGTGTATTTTAAAGTGCAGGGACGTAATGTGTCAAATAAAAAGTGCACCGAAGATGCGGTAAATGGTTGAAGATGTGTGAGTTAAGTGTGTCATTGATATGTGCACCGAAGGAGAGGCGTTCTATGGGGAAGGGACGGCATGCCGTCCCTTCCCCATAGA
>JAFTHG010000002.1 GCA_017457555.1 Kiritimatiellia bacterium
CAAGAAAAATTTTCAAATCATAAAAAATCACTTCAAAAAGTGAAAAAAGTAACCATCCTGCGTTACCTCTTTTGTGCACATCATTCGCCACTGCTGACCTTCCTTCATTAACAATCTTGTACACCATTTGCCACATCCGCGTATCTCAAGCCCTCACTCCAATGCCTCAGGTGTCATGGTCAGCCCCCTTCTCTTCTTGTCCATCTGGCATAAATGCTACCGCCTGAGCGAAAATGTAATTATTCGTGTCAAAACTTTGCACCCCTGAGGTGAATGCCACAGTCCAAAGGAGATGGTGGCGGTTTTCAATATCAGAATACTTTAACTGTGCTATAATAGTGGGCATTATGACTAAACGGATTGGCATTATTGGATCTGGACGCTTCGGCGAAGCGCTTGTGCAAGCTTTGGCGGCACAAGGCGCAGAAGTCGTGTTGATGGATACAGATCGTCGTAAAATTCAAGAGCTCTCGGAGTATGTCACCAAGGCTATTGAAGGCGATGCGACGAATATTCACGCTTTGGAAGAGGCCGGATTTGCCCTGTGTGATACCGTAGTAGTGGCAATCGGTGAAAACATCGAAGGCAGCATTATGGCAACGGTCAACTGCAAAGATTTAGGCGTTGAAACCGTTGTTGCAAAAGCCTCTACCGAAGCCCACGGCCGCGTATTACGCCGCGTCGGTGCAGACGTAGTGATTTTCCCTAATCGCGACCGTGCAGTACGGTTGGCGCGCAGTCTGCTGACAACCAGTCAGGCCGAACTCTTTGAAATTGCCGACGGGCTCTGTGCAGCTGAAATTTCCGTACCGGAGATTTTGGTGGAACAGACATTAGCGGATACCAATATCCGCAGTGAATACGACATTACGGTGCTCGCCATTCGCCGACTGGACGATATTGATCCAGCCTCTCCCCGCCAACTGCTCATCCCCAGAGCCAACACCGTCATCCGCAGCGACGACCGCCTGTTAGTCTTTGGCACGGCAGAAAAAATTGACGCGTTCGCACAAGCCTGAGCTCCTACCCGTCAGAAAGGAAAGACGTATGGATTCTGAGATTATTATCCGGCGGGCCACGCTTGAAGATGTCTTGCCAATCCATCGATTGATTCAAGCCTATCCGCATGAATTAATCTTGCGACCGGTGAACAACATCGTTGAAAATATCGATCGTTTTACGGTAGCCGTCTGCGACAATCAAATCATTGCCTGTGCGTGTTGGCAGATTCTACCGGAAATTGGATGCCCGGAAGGTGCCACGGTTGAATTGCAATCCGTTGCAGTCAGTAAAGCCTTTCGTGGCAAAGGCGTCGGCAAACGTTTGGTAAAATTTGTTCTCCAACGCATTGAAGGCTTTCATCCGGTACAAGCGATCGTCCTTACTTTTGAACCCGAATTCTTCGGTTCACTTGGATTTCGCGAGATTGAAAAGACAAAGATTATTCACAAAATCTATCGGGGTTGTATCTATTGCACCAAACATACTAATCCCTTCACCTGTCCGGAGATCGCAATGGCGCTTCAATTGCGCCCTTAAGCAATACCGTAAAGCAAGCGAACAACAAAAAAGCGACATCCGGTGGGATGTCGCTTTTGTTTGAGTTACGTTGTAATTAAGCCTGAGGTGGCGTCGCTTCAGCGGCCTTATCAAACAACGATTTTTCTGTATAGGCATCAATCATTGCCTTTGTGCGTTCGGCCTGAGCCTTATAAGCTGCGAGCGGCGCATCGTCAG
>JAFTHG010000042.1 GCA_017457555.1 Kiritimatiellia bacterium
GGGCGCCTGCGCCTTAACAAGGCTGCTGCACAGAGCCTGCTCGTGCTTTGCAGGGCGCATGTAAGGCGTGAGGCGACGCGCCATCACGCCTCTGCCCGTCGCCTCAATGCCTCGCCCACGGGCCATCTTGAGCGGGTGTCGATGGTGGTGCAGACAGATGCGGAGCGCGCCGCCTTAGCCATTCACTCACCAGGCTTTGGTCGCGTCTTTCACCCGGTTGTGATTACCCCAAAACGCGCCAAGGCGCTTACGCTTCCGATGGCTGCAGAGGCTTATGGTCGGCGCGCTGGGGAGTTGGAGCGATTGGGCTGGACGCTCTTCACGCTAAAAACCCTGCGTGGCATTCTCATGGGGAAGTCGAAGCATACCGGCGAAGTGAAGGCACTTTACGCGCTGAAAAGTCGCGTCACGCTGCCGCAGGACCGTTCGCTCTTGCCTTCCGACGAGGCGATGGAGCAGGCTGTGCGCACGGCTATTGTCAGACGGTTGCAGGCTATCGCCAAGCGCGCTCAATAAAAGGAGTCTTATGAATCCTATCGAAAGTTATCCTGAGAACCTTCCACTCCTCATTCAAAAGGAGATTCGCGATCGTCTTATGGCGGACCCTTATTTCGCCGAGCACCGCGTGAGCATGCTCCTGCAGGATGAGGGGGAAATCGCCACGCTGATTGATCAGCAGACGCTCCCGATTACAGGCCCTCTTTTGGTTATCGCGGTCGGTGCCATTGATGCGAATTCGCCCGGCGTGAGTGTGGCGATTGAGCTCCTCATCACGGAGCACCCCGTCACAAATCGTGCCAGGGCGGGATTTGACACAGCTCTTGGCGTGGCATGGCACGCCGCCACCCTGCTCAATGGGGATACCTTCCTCTTTGAGCGCATCACCCACTTACTCAATGAGGATGGCACCTTCCAGGCAGTCGTCTCTCTGCGATACTAACACATAGAAAGGAATACATCATGGCTACGCTTCCACAAAACATCACCCACGCCGCTTGGGGCGTGGATCACGGTCTGCCGGCTCCCTTCGATACGTGCGTCGTCACCGATTACGCTGAATCACGCGAACCGCAGCAGCAGTATGAGTATGACCAAAAGGGCGCCGTCTGCGGATGCGTGAAGTTCGATACGCGCATCTCCATCTCGGCCACTATTCAGGTGCCCAAAAACATCACCCTTCCCACCGAAGGGTCTACTCTCACCGTGAAAGAGGGCGAGGGAACTAATGGCAGCAAGGTCTACCTAATCACCTCGCTCACCATTAATCAGACCAATCGGGATTATCGCAAGGTCTCGCTCACGTTGGAGCGCTATAGCAATGCCTTCTCGAATACCAACGTAGAAGATTTAACCAAGAGCGAAACGGCTTCTTAATCATGGATACGCCTCCCATCGTCTCGCGTGGTCTATCCGCGCCCGCGTCGCTCTCAATCGCACGACTCGCCCTGTTGGAGCAAATTGCCTCGCCCTTCTTGGGCGAACCCAAACCTGCCCTTCTCGCAGAGGTTCTGCCCTCGCTCTATCTCTACGAATTAGAGATGGCTGATGCGGTAGTTGCCGTGCGTGAAGGCACGCTAAAGGAGCGCGCGCTCCTCTGGGCAGATGCGCTCCTATCTCAAGAAGGTCGACGCGCTCAATCGTGCCATCTCGGACTTCTTCTCCACGCTCCCGCGTCCAGAGGAGGAGCAGACAAAAAAAGTCTAACCGGCAATGGCTGGCTCCTCACGCTCGTGGAGTGGTGCGCGCGGACCTATCACTGGTCGCTCCAGGAGATTCTCAATATGCCCGCCCTGCAGATCGCACTCCTCTATCGCCAGTGGAGTCACGCCGTCGCCGGATATAAGGGAAATTCCCTCATTGAAGATCTCTACTTCCCATAAGGATACCTATGGCTGACGTTACAATCGAAGTCAAGGCCGATGCCACGCAGGCCGCTGGCGAACTCAAAAAGGTCTCGGGGGACCTCAAAAAGTCCTCCGCTGACCCCAATGCCGCCATTCCCAATAAACAATCCGCCCCTGCCGTCGGTAAGGCAATCGGTTCAGCTGTCGTCGGCTACATTGCTAACCAAGGCCTCGATACGCTCGCGACCGTCGTAGGAAATGCACAGGGCGGCCAACGCACCGGAAAACGTATCGCTTCCATCGGTGGAAGCGCCGTCGCAGGTGCTACGCTTGGCGCGATGGCCGAAGAAAAGCAGTCGAATTTTACAAAGGCGATTGACAAAGCCTCGCTTGTAATCTATCAATGGGCAAAAAACCTTGATCGTTCATCCGAAAGTCTGCATCAAATTATGATGGGGCTTGAACGTGCACACATCGCATCAATAGCCACAAAAACCTTTGGGCAACAAGATCGTGCCTTCGCCCGCGTGATTAGTACAAAGCAACGTGCCGAGCAGGTGAAAGCTATAGAAGATCGCCTCACGCAGGTGCGCTTTGGTGATGGCGAAAATAGCATCAGAAATCTCCAAAAGCGAATCCTCAAGGCTGCGGAGTCAGGGGAAACCGATAACATCGACTACATGCGAGACCGAGATCTCTTCACACGCCAAAAGGCGCGTGAGGCGACCTTAGAACGACAGTTGGAAGATTTGCGCGTGCCGGTCGCCGCACCGATGATGCGTGCCACCGAAGTGGGTGATGCGCTCTCGGCAATGGGCGGTTCGGTGGGGGTCTCGGTGAATGTCGCAGACATTAACCAACGCCAATTGGACACCCTGCAGCGCATCTATGAGGTGCTCGCACGCCGTGCAGGAGAGGACCCCACCGCGTCAATCGCGTGGAAGGACCACACGTATTATCAGTAAGGAGCAACCATGGCAGATTCGGATACCACGAACACCACATCTTCTATTGTGATGCACCCTATCGCCTCGGGCAGTCTGACGAAACAGCCTGGCATTCAGATTAAGACCTTGGTTTGGGATGGACCGTATGAAACATTGGAAAAGCTTGTCGAAAGTTGTATCGTCGGGCGAAAAGTGCCCACACTGACGGGTTCTGCGCCTGAGGAGTGGCCGTCTGCTGGCATCGTGTCTGCCGCAGAGGTGGTACGCCTGAAAGGTCTGCGTGGGCGCATGTCACTCACGTATACCACGCTTGAGACCTGCGAAGTGTGGGGGCTTGAGATGATGGAAATCCAAAAGCCGATTAAAACATGGATGGCTGGCGCAGAGAAAAAAGAAGACCGCCCCGATTTGCAACTCTTGGCCAACTGGGAGGCGCAGGCCTCAAATCCCTCCCTCCAGGCAGAGTATAATGCCTATAAGTACAATGGCACCGCCCTCACAGGTAACACGCTGGAACTTGCCATGATGATCCGCGAGGAGGGAATTGAGCACTATGTTGTCTATACGCCCGTCATCACTTGCACAACGCGTCTAAACGAGATACCAAGTGACATCGGTGCGGACAATGGGAAGATTACTACGCCCACATCCAGCGACGCGAACATCACAGGTTTAACCGGCACTGCGACGGCGTGGCTCAAGACGGGTGACCGTCTCACAGGTGCGATTGATGGCACTTATACCCGCGTCCAACAGTGGACCGGCGCAGATAAATGGAATACCAATCTCTACGAAACTAAGGCTCCTACTCAGTCATGATAACGATACCGGCGAATGTCGTACGCGGCCAAGCCGTCTCGGCCGATACAATCAACGAAATTCTTGTGGCACTTCGGCGGTGTCGCCCTGTTCAGGGTACAGGCGTCTTGCTCCGAGAGACGATGGTAGGCACCGTCATCTCTGCTGCTCAAAGCCCGTCTGGAACGGAAACACCTTTTAACCATCCCTTTAAGGTGACACTCGCCCAAAAGGCTGATGGCACCTCATCTGCAAAGGTGCTGCAGGGGCGTTTCTTCACCCTTGCAGAGGGGGTGGCAACGCCGGTTCACTTCGCGCTTGAGGGGTTAGAGGCCGCCGATGGCGGATGGAGTGCTGAGACCTGTTCCTATGGTGACGCACTCTATATCAAGAAGACCGATGAGAGTTACACGCTCGAATGGGGCACTGACACCGCCAATGCGCTCTACATTATTGCCTCCATCGAAGGCGACCGGTATGCCACGCCACCACGGCTTGA
>JAFTHG010000003.1 GCA_017457555.1 Kiritimatiellia bacterium
GTTCAGCGTGGCATGAAAGTGACGTTACCCCGTGCAGAAGGAAACGTCAGTCAAACGCAAAACATCCGGATTGTCATCACTGCGACCGACGAACTCCTCCTTGATGGCCGCACCAGTCTGCCACAGGATGCGCTGATTGATGCCGTGGTTTTGCGCCACAACACCCTGAATCTCCCCGTGATTATCGCAGCTGACCGACAGGCGCACGCAGGCATTACCCTGGAATTGATGGCTACTCTGCGTGCGCGTGGCATTGAAAAGGTCACCTATCAGGTTGACAAACAGAAGTAACGCAGCCGAGTCCGACGGGTTGCGACACATTGACAGCCCCGTATGCTTGCACACTCTCTGCCAACGCCACTTCATCACCTACTGCGCCTTCTCCGCTCAGGTGCGTGGCATTTGGTTTTGCTGATTGTCAGCATTGCCCTGCATCTCATTGTTGCAGCATGGCTTCTCCAACTCTTTATCCTGCCGCCTCCAGCGTCAACGCCCCCGCAACTCATCGTTGACTCCATTGAATTAACGCTCGCAGAGATTGAAAGTGACGTGGTTTCAGAGAGCGTCCCTCTCGCCACTGCGCCTGTGGCAACGGCGCCAGTTGCAGAGATTGCGCCCTACCTGACGGCTCCGGATTCCCCCATTGTGCTGCCGGAAACGCCGCCATTGCAAATGCCCGCCCCCTCATTATCGGATTTACCGCCTCCGACTTTTCCGCTCCCAACGCTCACACACGAGCCTACCGATCTCCCGGAAATCACCTTACCGCCGATTGAAATCCCTGCCGACCCCACTCCTTCAAAACCACCACAACAGGCCACCGGCGCCACCGCACGTCTGGAACATCCGGAATTACTCACCGATTTGGCGACGCTTCAGAAGTCTTATCCGGAAGAGGCGCGACGCAATCACTGGGAGGGGGTCGTCACCTTACGCATCCGGATTAATGCCCAGGGACGTGCAGAAGCGATTGAGATTCTTGAAAGTAGCGGTTACCGAGTTCTTGACCGCGAAGCTCAAAAGATGTTGCGGCGGGCCCGATTCCGCGGTGGGCCCGGAGAATTGATTCAGAAAATTGCCTACAGCTTAAAGAAATGAGGCTGCCATGTCCAAACCTATTCTGACAGTCACCGATGTCATTATTGAGTATCCCCGTGCCGGGAAGCCACCTTTCCGTGCCGTGAAGGGCGTTTCATTTGACGTCGCCGAAAACGAATTTTTCGGCATTGTCGGCGAGAGTGGCTGTGGGAAAAGCACCATTGCCAAGGCGCTCTGCGGCCTTTTACCCATCACATCGGGGTCGGCAACGTTTCACGGTGTGCCCGCTCACGCAGTGCAGATGGTCTTTCAGGATGCCGTGGGGTCGCTCAATCCGCGCATGACCATTGGGCAAACCCTCACCGAAGTGCTCTCCGTTTACGATCTCTGTCCGCGTGAAGAGCGTGCGACCCATGTAACAAACCTGCTGGAAGAGGTCGGATTGCCGGCTGAAGTCGCCCTTGCCTACCCGCGTGAACTCTCCGGAGGGCAATGCCAGCGCATCTCAATTGCACGTGCTTTGGCCATGAATCCACGTGTAATTATTGCCGATGAACCCGTGTCCGCGCTGGATGTTTCCGTTCAGGCGCGTGTACTCAACCTACTGGCGGACCTGAGGGTACGTCGCAATTTAACCCTTCTGCTGATTTCTCACGACCTGGCGGTTGTGCGTACTGTCTGTAATCGACTGATTGTAATGAATGCCGGTGAGATTGTTGAACGCGGCGATGCCAAAACAGTCTTTGCCAATCCGCAGCACCCCTACACCCAAAATCTTCTGGCCGCTGTTCCCGATATTGCCGAAGCGTACTGAGATAACGCTACCATCACTCCTCGGCACGCCACCGGCGTGCCGCTTTTTTATCTGCATGGTGCGCCTTATCATCCAGCATCCGTGCTTTTTGACGGCGTGAACGGCGACGCTTCTGGCGGCGGATCTTTTCCTGTTCCTGCTGCCGACGCGTCTTTTCGCCATCACGCACTGAAAGGATGCGTTCGGCAAGTGCCCTGCGTGCCAACCAGCGATTCTCTTCACGCGAACGGCTCACCTGAATCTTTACCGCTTCCCCACTCGGCAGATGCGTCAGGCGCACAGCACTGGACGTTTTATTAATCTTCTGCCCACCGGACCCCGATCCCAAAACAAACTGTTCCTGCAGATCGGCTTCTGCAAGATTGGCACGCGCCATCAAGGCGAGAATTGCTTCAATTGTTCCGGGTGAAAGTGGCATTCCTTTTCCTTGAAAACAGGGTTATCTTACCGCAAATCTGCCCCAGACGGCAAGTGGAATTCCTACAGCAAACGAAATCAGCGACCCCTTTCAGGAGCCGCTGATCTGCAAATCGAAGGTCGACAGCCCTTATTCTGCGCGTAACAGGAAGTAATTCTTCTTGCCTTGGCGCAACAGTAAGACCTTGCCATCAATCAATTGCTCTGCGGCAATCGTGGCATTGAGATCGGTCACCTTGATATTATTGACCGACAGACCGCCACCCTGAATCAGGCGACGTGCTTCACTCTTGCTCTTCACAAAGCCGCATACCGTCACGACATCCATCACCGGGATGCCCACAATCGCACCAGCAGCAAGCGTTGCCGAGGGCACATCGGCGGCGATACCTTCCAAATCCGAAGCCGAGAGGCCCTCCAGTGAACCGCCGAAGAGCACCGCAGAAGCCTTCTTTGCCGCTTCAAGCCCTGCCTCACCATGCACTGCACGCGTCAATTCCTCGGCCAGAACACGCTGCGGTTCGCGCAGTTCCGGATGTTCAGCCAAAGACTGTTCCAATTCAGCAATGCGCGCATCATCCAGGAACGTGAAGATACGCAGATAACGGATAGCATCAGCATCCAACGTCCGCAGGAAGAATTGATAGAAGGCGTAAACGCTCGTCTTATCGGCATTCAGGAAGATTGCGTTTCCGGCAGACTTACCAAACTTCTGCCCATTGGCATCGCAAACCAGCGGAATCGTCAGGCCATGCGCTTCCGAACCGGGATTCAATCGGTGAATCAAATCCGTGCCAGCCGTGATATTGCCCCACTGATCTGCGCCACCCACCTGCATTGTGCACCCGTAGTGCTTGTTCAGATAGTAGAAGTCATAGCCCTGCAAAATCTGATAGGTAAATTCCGTAAAGGTCATGGAATTCGTTTCAGCATTCAACCGCTTCTGCACCGAATCCTTCGCCAACATCGGCTTCATGCGGAAAAGCGTCCCCACCTCACGCAAGAAAGGCAACACCGAATAATCCTTGTACCAATCGTAGTTGTTCAAAAGAATCGCCGGATTCGTCGGATGATTAAAATCCAAAAAGCGCGACAGATTCTCTTTAATCCCCTCAACATTGCGCTGGAGTTCTTCCACCGAGAGAAAATTACGTTCAGTCGAGCGTCCGGAAGGATCGCCAATCATACCTGTGGCCCCCCCTACAAGCGCAATCACCTTGTGCCCGGCACGCTGAAATTGGGCCAACGTCTGAATAGCCACATAGTTTCCGGCCTGCAAACACGATGCCGTTGGGTCAAACCCCACATAAACCGTCTGAGGCGTTTCCAACAACTCAGCCATCTTCGCTTCATCACACGTGCACGTATCTACCAAATGACGCGATTTCAGAAAATCAAAAAACTTCATGATTACCAAACCTTCATGTATCAACAGTTCATTTCGGCAAAGTATACCAAACTTAACCTCCCAAAAGAGCAGCAAACCACCTTTATTCCCTCCCATTCACCCCAAAAGGCACGCTTTTTGCAATACTACCGTGCAAAACTCCCACAATCAAACACCACATCCACTCTGGCACTCCGCCCCTGTTGCAACAGCAAGCGCCCCACCAAACGCCCACTTCAGCCCCCAAACCCGACACACCTGCGCCCTCTATGTGCGTCAGTTTCAACCAAACTGATTTGCTGTTTCAGCCAAACTGATTGTCAG
>JAFTHG010000043.1 GCA_017457555.1 Kiritimatiellia bacterium
CGGCTTTTAGATGACTTATCATCGGCTGTTTGGCCCATCTGTGTGGGGAATATGCTATACTAATGGAACTATTCTTTGAATGTAGTCGTCAATAGGATTGCGCTATGGAGCTGAAGTTTTATAATTCGATGACGCGGCAACTTGAGCCGTTTAAAACCTTGCGTCCGGGTGAAGTTGGGATGTACACCTGTGGACCAACCGTTTACAACTATGCCCATATCGGTAATTTCCGCGCTTATCTCTTTGAGGATTTCTTACGCCGTACGCTTGAATTTGCCGGAAACACGGTGAAACAGGTGATGAATTTGACGGATGTCGATGACAAAACGATCCGGGGTTCGCAGGCTGCCGGCAAAGCGTTGAAGGACTACACGAAGCCCTACATTGAAGCCTTTTTTGCGGATTTGAAGACGTTAAATGTGGAACCTGCGGCCATTTATCCGGCTGCGACAGACCACATTCCTGAGATGCTCAATCTCATCTCGGCGCTCTTTGACAAGGGCATCGCCTACAAGAGTGACGATGGATCGGTCTATTTCAGCGTTTCAAAGTATGCCGATTACGGTAAACTTGCCCATTTGGATCGCAGTGCACTGCGGTCGGGTGTGCGCATCAACGCCGACGAATATGAGAAGGAAGGCGTTGGCGACTTTGCGCTCTGGAAAGGTTGGGACGAGAAGGACGGCGATGTCGTTTGGGATGCACCGTGGGGCAAGGGTCGTCCGGGCTGGCATCTGGAATGTTCGGCGATGAGCATGAAATACCTCGGTGAAAGTTTCGATTTGCATACCGGTGGCATTGACAATCTCTTCCCTCACCACGAGAACGAAATCGCCCAGGCTGAGGCTGTCACGGGCAAACCCTTTGTACAAACGTGGATGCATTGCGCCCACTTACGCGTAAATGGGCAGAAGATGTCCAAGTCGCTCGGTAACTTCTTCACGTTGCGCGATTTGCAGGAAAAGGGTTATACGGGCCGTGAGATCCGTTATGTGCTGCTCAATGCGCACTACCGTCAGGGCCTCAACTTCACCTTTGATGCGCTGGCCGCAGCCCGTGCGGCACTGGCACGTTTAGACGAATGCACCGATGCACTCAAGGCTCGCGTGGCATCTGAAGCAGCCGATGATGGTGTACGCGTGGCCTCGCAATTGGAGGCCTTCGGAGCGGCATTGGCCGATGACCTCAATGCTTCCGAAGCTTTCAGTGCCTGTTTTGCCTTTGTGCGTGCGGCCAATGCCGCCTTAACCGCAGGACTCAGCGCCGCAGGAGCGCAGGCTGCGCTGGACGAATTGGCTCAAATGGATCGCGTTCTGGGCTTTATTTTCTTCGGACGGAGTGAAACCTCGGCGATTCCTGCAGAGATTCAGGCTCTGGCAGATGAACGTGCCGCCGCGCGTGCCGCAAAGAACTGGACAGAAAGTGACCGTTTGCGCGATTTGCTCGCTGCCAAAGGGTGGCAGGTGCGCGATTCCAAGGACGGACAAACGCTCAAACCATTGGCAACCGTATGACACGCGGACGTTTTATTACCTTTGAAGGTCCTGAGGGAGCTGGGAAAAGCACCCACTTGAAGGCGCTCGCAGAGAAGTTGAAAGCGCGCGGCATTCCGGTGCTAACCAC
>JAFTHG010000044.1 GCA_017457555.1 Kiritimatiellia bacterium
GCCTCGGGCTTCTGCGGTTTCCAGGGTGCCGGTAACATCAATGTGTTCCTGTGGAAACATACTGCGCGCCTGAATCAACATCATTTGGGGTGTCAGGCCTTCAATCGCACTCTCGGCAGCATGTAAACTGCCGGCCAAAAGGGCTGTACAGAGGATTAAAAGGGAAAACCATCGTGTCATCATTGTTGAATCCGTTTGATAAAGTCCGGGGAAAAGGTTACTTCGCCTAATGAACGCAACCACAAAGCGCGGAGAACATCCGCATCGTTCTTTTCAAACATCTTTTGAAAGAGCTTTGGCAATGCTTGAATGTCTTCTTCACGCAAGAAGGAGCGGAGTTTTTCTTGGCAACATTCGTCCGCGAGGTCGTCAAAACAGGTGGTGAAATCGTAGCATTCTGAATGAAGCGGTATAAATGCGCCAACCGTACAGGCCGTCCAGTAAGCAGAAAGGAAATTGATGCACTCTTCCGGAGGTTGCACACAGGCTTGTTGACACAAGAGGCGCGTACGGTTCAATAAATCATAGAAGGCCGCTGTGTTGTCATAGGCCAAGCGATAGCGAGCTTTGATTTCTTGTTGCGCCAAACGCAAGAGAAAGGTTTTGTAATCGCGCACAATCTGGTGGGGCGGCAGATTGATGGAGAAGCGATTGCAGAAGATGTAAAACTCCGAAGTGCCCGATTCGTAAAGCATTGCTTTCTCGCCGAAGACGCCCTTTACTTCTGCCGCATTCAGAGTCTGCTGGATGGCATCGGAGAGTTTGAGCCCCAAGAGATGGACCCAACTGCAGATTTGCAATCCGGAGCCTGTACGTGTGGGCTCGGCGGTCAAATAACCCCAGCGCATGTCATAGGCAAAGCGAATATGCGTGGCCACTTCGTCTGCAAGTGCTTCCAGAACACGCAACTGTTCTTCAAAGTCAAGCGTATGGATGGTGGTGGAGAAGGTGAAGTGGTTTTCTGTCATCAACTCACACCACAGCGTATAGGGCTTCTGGTTCAAAACGCATGTTAAGCGGAGGAGCCGATAAGCCGCTGTACGCTCTTCTGTTGGGGTAAAATCGTAAATGCGGACGCCTTGTGCTTTCAGTGTGGCATCCGCTGTGACATCCTCAAAGCCAAAATGGTGCTGGAGAATGTGTGACCACCGCTGAACCTGTGTTAAGGTCGTCGCATTCGGTTCTTTTGCACTGGCGAAAGGTAACCCAGCTACATTGCGTGCCAAAGAGAGTTGCGACTTGAAACAGATAGCTTGCAGGGCCGCTTCGCCTGTCAGAAGTTCTGGAGCCATTACATCTCCTCCTGACTGTCATCTGTAGCTTCCCGCTGTGCCTTGAGTGCTTTTATTGCCTGTGCAATCTGCTCAGCAGCATCATAGTCCTCACGGATAAGCGCATCGCGATAGTTGGTATTCAGTTCTTTCAGGCGAATCTCGTCCTCCATCCATTTCGGCGGTGGCCCGGGATACTGGGTGCAGTCCTGAATTTCGCTCAAAAGGTCGGCGATTTCTTTTTCAAACGTGGTATAACAGGCCGCACATCCCAGACGGCCATCCTGTTGAATCGTCGTAAGACTCGTTCCACACGTAGGGCACTTGGTGGTCGGTTCATCGGATTCACCGGGAAACCCGGGCAATTCAATTTCGCCTCCAATCAACTTCTTGAGCTGATTCAAAATTGCCGGAGGCACGGGCTTTGGGGCGCCATCAAATGCGCCATCCATCGGGTTTTCCTCGGGGCCAACAGGAGGTTGTGGCAATCCCGAAGTTTCCATTGTTGCAACTTGGATGCCGTGTGGCTTTCCAAAGGCCCGCTCACGCATGGCGCAGGATTTGCAGACGTAGAGTTCCTCTTCCGTACCATCTTCCTTCTCACGGAAGAATACGGTTTCGGCTTCATTCTGCTGACAAATTTCACACTTCATAGAAAACTCAATTCGCAGGGCAAAATGCTTGCAACTGTTTGAACAAGGCGTCGGGTTCAGGTAAACGTCCGGTGCCTGTAACCCCACATGCCAAATCTCCCGCTTCTGGCATCAGTAAGGTGGCCTTGCGGTTCAATAGCAACTGTACATTGGCTTGCGTGGCAGGGTGTTGCCACATATTGGTATTCATTGCTGGAGCAAGTAAGAGGGGCTTGGTGCAGGCAAGAGCCGTTTGGGTGAGCAGGTTGTCGGCAATGCCGTGTGCCAATTTAGCCATCGTATTGGCAGAGAGGGGCGCAATTACAAAGACGTCGCACCAATCCGCCAACGCAATGTGCCGCGGATGCCAGTCTTCCTGCTCGGCAAATGCCGATCGCTCCACACGATTCTGTGACAGCGTACGCCACGTGATTTCCCCGACAAAATCAAGTGCACGATCCGTTGCCACCACACGCACATTCCAACCGGCGCCAATCATCAGTCGCACCAGACTGCACACCTTGTAACAGGCAATGGCTCCAGTAACACCAAGTAAAACATTCATGACTCAAACTCCCTCTAAACCCGAAACGGATTCCAGTTCACAGCGTTACGCACACAGTTACCCATGGCGTCCTCTGCATTATTTCGGGCAGTTGGTGTGTCATCTGCATAGCGGTTTCGCTTTCTGCAATGAGAGCGTTACAGCAGGCCACCACGCACCATAACGATGTCGCGCAATCTGCGATACGCCAAATCCAATTCATCATTCACGACACGATAGGTGAATTCATTCGCACGGTCCATTTCGCCCTGAGCATTTTTGAGGCGCAGCTCAATCGTGGCCATTGAGTCCTCTGCGCGTCCCACTAAACGGTTGCGCAATTCTTCAATGCTCGGCGGTTCGATAAAGATATCCGTAAAACCTTCACGCAGGGGATCCCCGGCAGGCAATGTTGCGATATACTGACGCACCAAATCTGCACCCACGACATCAATATCGAGCAAAATACTCTGACCTTCCGCAAAGGCCTCACGGATAGGATCTGCCGGCGTCCCATAGCAATTGCCATGCACTACGGCATGTTCCAATAAAAGCCCCTCTTTGACGCGA
Source organism: Kiritimatiellia bacterium (assembly GCA_017457555.1). Classification (GTDB taxonomy): domain Bacteria; phylum Verrucomicrobiota; class Kiritimatiellia; order RFP12; family DVOR01; genus Spyradenecus. The sequence continues at coordinate 3,018 of JAFTHG010000044.1, forward strand.
CGATTAAACTCTTCCTGCGTCAGGAAGAAATAATCCACGCCATCTTCCTCCTCACCACGGGGCGCGCGGGTTGTGCATGAAATAGAGTAGGTAATCTCAGGGAATTCCTGAAGCAACAAATCACAAAGCGTCGTTTTACCGGTGCCACTTGGGGCGCTCATCACAATCAATAACGGTTTCATTCGCAATCACTCGCATTTGAAAATAGAATTTATGAAACATTATTATATCACATTCACTGCATCTATACGCATACGCGCGCGCTCTTTTGTGTGTGACAGCGCAACCGATCACGCGCCACAGCACCGTCCCCAATTGCCAGTCGCCACGCGCCACTGTGGCGCAGCCACCCACACTGACTGTCTTGCACTCGCCACCTATTTTCACCGCAAAGACGCTAAAGGAAATGCAGCTCACTCCGTCCGAGACAGATTGACTGCATTTCTTTTTTGTTTATTTCTCACTGCTTTCTTCTTTTCTGCCCACACTGGCAGTCCTGCACTTGCCACACGCCACTGTGGCGCAGCCACATATTTTCACCGCAAAGACGCTAAAGGAAATGCAGCTCACTCCGTCCGAAACAGATTGACTGCATTTCTTTTTTATTCACTTCTCACTGCTTTCTCTTTTCTGCCCACGCTGGCAGTCCTGTACTCGCCACGCGCCACTAAAAGC
>JAFTHG010000045.1 GCA_017457555.1 Kiritimatiellia bacterium
ATTCAGGATGAAACGCAACGTGTGCGGCACTTTGACTAAAAGTTTTCCAGTGCCCATAACAAAGCCGGCGTCGGTATTGCCAATGCCGGTTGCAAAGGCTCCGAGTGCGCCGTGGGTACAGGTGTGGGAATCGGTTCCGAAGATCACCTGACCGGGCTTGACGTGGCCTTTCTCCGGTAAGCCGACATGACAGACGCCGACATAACTGGGGGTGCCGGGGTCATAGAAGTAGGGCAGCCCCTGTTCTTTGACAAATTGACGGTCGATATCAATGTTACGATGGGCTTTTTCATCCTTGGTGTGGATGTAGTGGTCGGGCATAATGACGATGCCTTCTTTGGAGAAAACTTTTGCTTCTTGCCCAAATTCGCGATGAAAGACACCAATTGTGCCCGGTCCGCAAACGTCGTGAGTCAATAAAATATCTGCATTTACCCAGATGGATTCACCGGGGACTACGTGCGATTTTCCTGCGGCACGTGCGAGAATTTTTTCTGTAATTGTCATCATAGTTGGTTTGAATTATGCTTGTTGCGATTAAACTAAAATCATCTGTTCTGGTTAAAGCAACGGCTTCACCGGAAAGTGAAGCCGTTGAAAGTGGGATAGGGGTCTTACTTCTGACGTGCAGTGTGCAGACGCTGCATGCGTTCACCGATATCCTTAAAGCCGATATCTGCCGCATAAACGTCCTTGTAGAAGCCGAGCGCCTTATCAACTTCACCCGCTTCTTCTGCAATCACGCCTAACGTGTAAACCACACGCTTCTTGAGGTCGTCCATCACGTTCAACTGGCTCTTTGCAGCATCCAACTGCATTACGGCCAAATCGCCCTGACCCTTTTCCTTGAAGCAGCAAGCCAAATAGTAGAGTGCTTCAAGGCGGTGCTTCGGACTCTTCTGGGCCAACTGGAACTGCTGCATAGCTTCGTCATAGTACTCGTTTTCGTAGTACATGACACCGAGGTCATAACGCAACCCGAGGTCGTTCGGATAGCTTTCCACACGGCGGCAGAGGTCATCAAAGGCAAACTGCGCCTTTTCAACTTCAAGGTTATACGCTTCGTCTTCCTTGCCTTCTGCACGGAGGGCTTCAATGCGGGCATCGTAAGACTTAATTTTGGTGTCAGACCAGTTGCGGTCGAGTTCCGGGTCGGAGGGGTTGACCTTACGGGCCGCATCAAGCGTTTCCAAAGCTTCATCAAAGCGCTTGTTCTGGAGATAGATACGTGCCAAAGCGCGATAGTAGTTGATATTCTTCGGTTCCTTGGCAATCTTTTCCTTGGTGTCACGAATGGCCGATTCAGCATCGTCACCCGTCACCTGAGCCTTGGCGTCACGGTCAAGCTTTGCGGCGAGTTCCTTATCGCGGATCAAGTTCTGGAAGCCGCCCTTTTTGCCGGCATTCTCTTCCCAACCACCGGCAGCCATTGTATTCTTGGCCATGGCATCCTTCAATTTGCGCTGAATGTTGAGGTCGGAAGGTGCCTTTGCCGAAGCATTGCGGTAACATTCGCAAGCACGGTCATACACGCCAGTCTGCATATAGGTGTCACCGAGGCGCAACATCAACGTCATATCATCAGGACAGGCGGCAGCCAGTGTTTCCATTGCCGAGAGCAGGGCTTCAGGGTAATTGGTACGCTGTGCGATATCAAAGTAGAATTCGTTCAACTTCGGCGAGATGGGATTGACATCCATAATCTCTTCGGCCATTTCCATTGCTTCGTCAAGCTTATTCTGCTTGATGAGCTTCTGGACATTCCCCATCTTCATCTGTGCGGAGAGTTCCGCCATCTTCAAGCCCAGGCCACCCTTCTTCTCGTTACGGAAGACGCGAATACGGGTTTCGTGAAATTGACGACGGGCATTTTCTTCATGCGGTGCGAGCGAAAGTGCCTGACGGCACAATTGAAGCGCGATATCTAAACTGCCACGTTCGGCAGCCTTGGTTGCCTTATCCAAAAACTGTTGTGCTTTGAGCTTGCGCTGTAAATCCGCCATGCTTGACATAATCGTAAGTCCTCTCCAAAGATTCAATACTTCCAACAGTATACAATAATAGCGCGCGAAAGAAAAGAGTGAAAGTCCGGCATTTGGAGAAGAAAGTGCGAAAAATGTAGAAATAATGATAGAAAAACACGGATAATCCCGGCTGAATGATGGATAACCGTCAAAAAGCAACAAAAAATGGAATTTGCTCACACCTCCTTTCTACCGTCCCTTCAGGGCTTGTATGATTTTATTTGATTAGGGTCGGGGGTTGCCGCTCGTTACACGCGCGTCACCCCTGGCTGTCATCTGCCGCTCTTTCGGGGCTATTGCCTCTGACAC